>NZ_JAMPOL010000012.1:0-251862 GCF_028480325.1 Providencia sp. PROV182
GACACTCACTTATTCGTTTTCTGCTTAGTTATGACCCCTAACTATTTAGGGTATCTATTATAAAATAGGTTTGCATCACCTAATTAGTTGCCTTATTATTTTTATGTAAACCTTTGGGAGATGGCATTCCTCCTTATATAAAACCGCCCGTAGAGGGCTGATGATGCCTACGTTAACCTTTTCATTTGATGGGGTACGTAGGTATTATGTGCCCTAATTTAGGGCATAAATGATCTATACTCGTCATACTTCAAGTTACATGGGTGTTGACTGCACTGCGCTAGCCGAATCACATACTTGTGTATGCTCATCGGACTATCTTCGTTTGTCGCCTACATGTAACTCGAATTATTTAGAGTATAACTGGGAGACTTTCCTTTCATTTATCCCGCCAGACATTAAAGGAAGTTTCTATGTATGCCTCATTATTTGCAATTGCGATTGGTTCAGTGCTTGGCGGATGGCTAAGATGGTTTGTTAGCCTAAGACTCAATCACCTTTACCCAAATATTCCTCTAGGTACCGTTGCGGTCAATTTGGTTGGCGGCTTTGTCATTGGTTTTGCCATTTCGTACTTTGCCAATGCAAATATTAGCCCTGCCTATAAATTATTCATTGTGACTGGCTTCTGCGGCGCATTTACCACCTTTTCGACCTTTTCACTCGAAGTGTTGGTGCTAATCCAAGAAGGTAAATTGGGTTTCGCTATTAGCACCATTGCTATCCACGTAATTGGTGCCTTAATATTTACCTTGCTTGGTATGTTATGCCATCATTGGCTGACACAGGGATAATTTATTTATTCGCTAATAAATGATGCGCAGTGGCTTCATCGGTCACTAAACCTGTTACCCAACCGCCATTCATAACGGCTTGAATGGCTTTTGTTTTGTGCACACCACCCGCAAATGCGATCACAGGCTTATTTGGGGAAGGGAACAGTGGGACACTGGTGTGTGTGTCATCCAAAGCCGTAGAAAGTCGCTCACCGTTAGCTTGAATAAAATGCCCCAATAGCTCTGCGGCGACACCTTTTTCTAACAACATTTCCAATTGTTCATCCGTGACGAAACCTTCAGAATTGAGTGGGCATCCTTTGCCGACTTCGCCAATACCAATAAAGGTAATATCTGCATTCAAGGCTTTTTCCGTGACTTCCTTATACACGCGATGTTGGCACCACATTGCTTTATCTTCTGGGCTATCAGCATAAAGTGGTGCAGGTAGAATATAGTGTCGGCATTGTAATTTTTCTGCAAAACGTAATGGAATATCATAACGTGTTGCTGAGCTGTCACGGGCAATAGCACCTATTAATGAAACACATTGGTGCTGAGAGGTTTCTAGGTAAGGAAGAGCGTCAATAATACTGCGTAATGTTCTGCCTGAACCGATACCAATAACTTGAGGTTTATCGGGTTCGATTAATTGCTCCATGAGCTCAGCACCTGCCACTGAAATCATGTCGAGTGTCGCTTCTGTATCTAGTTGCCCTGACGGGACGACAAAGCAATGTGTTAGGTGATACTTTTGCTGGATTTCATTAGCGAGTCTTAAACACTCCGTAATCGGGTGCGTGATTTGCACCTGAACCATACCTTGTTCTTTTGCTAATGAAATAAGGCGTTGGGCGACTTGTCTTGATAGCCCAAGTTCATGCGCAATTTCCTGTTGTGTTTTGCCTGCCACAAAATATAGCCATGCCGCACGTGCAGCTTGTTCCATTTTTTTTAATTCTTTCTGCATGAACATTCTCCTGCTGGTTTCGCTTATTGTAATTCTGGGCAATTGTTTATTAAAAGGGCAAAAGTCAATACTGTGAGCATTATCGCAGTAATTGTGATCAGATTGAAACTAAAATATAACAAACGGGCATATGCCCAAAAAAATAGCAATTATTTAATTTTAGGGTAAGGAGTCACAATGCTAAAGCAGAAATCAGTGTGGATGCACATCGGTGCTGGGTCATTTCATCGTGCTCACCAAGCGTGGTATTTGCACCGCTTGTGTCAACAAGGGGATGATAGTTGGTCAATTGCCTTAGGGAATATTCGCAATGATGCGAATGCATTGCTTGATAACTTAACCAAGCAAAATGGGGAATATACCCTTGAAACAGTTTCACCTGAAGGTGAGCGTCATTATGAAAAAATTACTTCAGTGTGCAAAGTATTGCATTGGGATGAGAATTTAAGCCAGTTAGTGGAACAAGGTTGTGATAAAGCAACACGTGTTATTGCTTTTACAGTCACAGAAGCGGGCTATTATTTAACCCCACAGCATGAGTTAGATGCAGAACAGCCAGACATTAAAGCGGATTTAACGGGCAAAATGAGCACGATATATGGTGCATTAACACAAATTTTACGTGCACGTTTAGCGGCTCATGGTGAACCTGTGACCTTGTTAAATTGTGATAATTTGCGCCACAATGGCGAACGCTTTAGACACGGCTTTTTATCGTTTTTACAATTAAAAGGTGAAACTGAGCTGTACCAATGGGTGAAAGAAAATACGCGTTCGCCGAATACCATGGTTGATAGGATCACGCCTCGCCCAACCCCAGATGTGGCTGAACGTGTAAAACAGCATACTGGTTGGGATGATAAAGCACCTGTTATGGGAGAGGCATTCATTCAGTGGGTGATTGAAGATGACTTTATTAATGGACGTCCTGCATTAGAAAATGTCGATGTAGAAATGGTTGAGTCCGTTTTACCTTGGGAAGAAGCGAAGATTCGTATTCTGAATGCAAGCCACAGTTGCATTGCTTGGGCAGGCACCTTAATCGGTTTGAGCTTTATTGATGAAAGCACCCGCCAATCTGCTATCAAACAAATGGCATGGAATTATGTGACACAAGATGTGATCCCGTCATTATCGCCGAGTCCTCTCGATTTAGAACAATACCGTGATGTGGTACTCGCACGCTTTAGTAATCCTTATATTCAGGATACTAACCAACGTGTAGCCGCAGATGGCTTATCAAAAATACCTGGTTTTATTACGCCAACACTCCAAGAATGCTATCAGCGTCAGCAGATTCCGGCTGCGACGGCTGTGCTGCCCGCTTTATTTTTCGTATTTTTACAGCGCTGGGCTCGTGGTGAATTACCTTATGAATATCAGGATGGTGTGTTGGATGTGGCACTATATCAAAAAATGATGAATAGCAGTGACGCATTGTCGCAATTTGTCTCAAGTGAAATGTTGTTCGGCTCACTCGCTCATTCTACTGAATTCCACGAATTGATGAGCAACACGGTTGAAAAAGTTGAAAATTGGCTCAAGTCACCTCAACAACCTCTGTAAGGAGAAAGGCGATGTACCTCGGAATTGACCTAGGCACTTCAGAACTTAAGGCCGTATTAATTAATGCTCAGGGCGAAATTGTTGCCTCAAGTCACATGGCATTAACAGTACAAAGGCCACATTCTCAATGGGCAGAACAATCACCAGATAGTTGGTGGGAAGCCACTAACGCGGTTGCGGCTACCTTGCGCCAAAAAGCCCCAGAAGCATGGGCAGCGGTGAAAGCGATTGGTTTATCGGGCCAAATGCACGGCGCAGTATTATTAAACAGCGAACACCAAGTACTTCGTGACTGTATCTTATGGAATGACACCCGCAGTGCGAAGGAATGTGAATGGTTAATGGCAAATCACCCTGAGTTTCTAACGATTGGTGCTAATTTAGTGATGCCAGGTTTCACGGCGCCCAAGTTATTGTGGGTCGCACGCCATGAACCAGAAATATTCAAACAAGTTGCTAAGGTATTGCTTCCTAAAGATTATTTACGTTGGAAAATGACTGGTCAATTTACCAGTGATATGTCTGATGCGTCGGGCACATTATGGCTAGATGTGGCTAAGCGTGATTGGTCTGATGAACTATTGGCTGCAACTAATTTAACTCGTGAACAAATGCCTTCTTTAGTTGAAGGCGCTGAAAAAAGCGGTGTGTTACGGGCGGATTTAGCTTCCCAATGGGGGCTCAGCGCCGATGTAATTATCGCTGGTGGAGGCGGTGATAATGCGGCTTCTGCTGTTGGTGTTGGTGCGGTTAATGACGGAGATGCTCTAATTTCTTTGGGCACCTCTGGCGTCATTTTTGTGGTTAATAATCAGCTACAAGCAGCACCACACCAAGGCGTCCATGCATTTGCTCATGCATTGCCAAATCGTTGGCACCAAATGAGTGTGATGTTAAGTGCTGCCAACTGTTTGCGTTGGCTTTGCCAGCTTCTTTCCACAACGGAAAACCAGCTAATGGATGAAGTGGGGCAATTGACCGATGACGAGAAGAAGCAAGCGCCAGTATTTTTGCCTTACCTATCAGGGGAAAGAACACCCCATAATGACCCTTACGCAATGGGCTCATTCTTTGCGTTAAAAAATGAAACAACGCGTGCTCAGCTTGGTTATGCGGTGATTGAAGGAGTGACCTTCGCTCTGGCGGATGGCATGCAGGTTTTAACGCAAACGGGAACGCAAATTAGCCAGTGTAGCTTAACAGGGGGAGGAGCACGAAGTCCTGTTTGGGCGCAGCTTATTGCTGATGTTATCGATATACCGATTGTGACTCACCCGGCGAGTTCGTCGGGGGCTTTAGGTGCGGCTCGTTTGGCATGGCTGGCGGACGGCGGTAATACAGAAACCGTGTGCCAAAAACCAGAAGTGCTGAGTACCTATTTACCACAAAAACAGTGCCAAACTTGGTTAAATCAACGGCTTGATGTTTTCCGTTTATTATACCAACAGCAAAAACAAGCAAGGGAATTATTGCCGCAGTAGGCGAGTGTGGCGGTGTTTCCCTACATATCACCGCCACGGTTATCTCTTCGCGATTGATTAAAATAACAAAATTAAAATGAGGAAACTGCAATGGAACAGAAGCAGTATTGGCTTGGTCTACCTAAGCATTTGTTCTGGGGTTTTATTGCCATCGCTATCTTTATGAGTGGTGATGGCTTTGAAATGGCTTTTTTATCAAAACATATTACTGATTTAGGGTTTACACCGGCGCAATCCGCGATGGTATTTACTGTCTATGGTTTAATGGCAGCCGTTGCGGCGTGGGCATCTGGTGTTGTGGCTGAAATTATCACCCCCCTAAAAGCCATGATGATCGGGTTTATTCTCTGGATTGTCATGCATGCCTTATTTATGGCATTTGGTCTCGGTATGAAAAGCTATACCTTGATGCTGTTATTCTATGGTATTCGTGGGCTGGCTTATCCATTGTTTATTTATTCATTTATGATGATGCTGGTGCAAGTCATCCCTCGAGCGCATCTTGCTGCGGCTACGGGTTGGTTCTGGGCGATGTACTCGGTAGGTATTGGTGTTATCGGCAGTTATCTGCCTAGTTTTTCAATCCCAATGATGGGTGAAACAGGAACATTATGGATGGCCATCGGTTGGGTCGCTATTGGTGGCGCAATTGCTTATTTTAGCCTACGTAACATTCCAGTTGATCGCTCCAAAGTTAATTTACCCATGAAAGATAAAATGGCTGAATTGTCGCGGGCTGCCACCATTTTATTTACCAACAAAGACATCTTTATGGCAAGTTTAATCCGCATTATCAACACTATTTCGTTGTTTGGTTTTGCAATCATCATGCCATTACTCTTTGTTGACCGCTTAGGGTTCACCATCTCTGAATGGTTACAGATTTGGGCGGTTTTCTTCTTTGTCACTATTTTTACGAATATTTTTTGGGGAATTGTTGGTGAACATATTGGTTGGATCCGCCAAGTTAGGTGGTTTGGGTGCCTAGGTATGGCAATATCCAGCTTAATGTTTTATTACTTACCGGTTTATTTTGGTCATAATTTTGCCATCGCATTAATACCCGCCATTTTATTAGGTATTTTTGTGGCTGCATTTGTTCCAATGACGGCGGTATTCCCAAGTATTGAGCCACACCATAAAGGTGCTGCGGTCTCAATTTATAACCTTTCAGCGGGGCTGAGTAATTTTGCTGCACCGGCAATAGCCAGTTTAGTATTGCCTTTCTTTGATATTGTGGGTGTTGTTTGGGCATATACAGGTTTGTATATCTTTGCAGGAATACTGACATTCTTTATTAAAGTGCCACAACCCGGCTTTGAAAATAATCGCAAAATAAAACCAGCTAAGGTAGCGGCTGAACAACAAACTAGTCATTAAATTACTTTATCTATTACTCATTAAACCCTGTAGGTAGTGAATTATCTATGGGGTTTTTCTTTGTTTAAATAAACTTTATTGCCAAAACAAACTAAATTGGAGATGAAGGGATATCATCCTTTTCAACAGCAATATAAAGAGAAACGGTTTAAAAATAAAATAAAGTAGAATATTTCCTATAAATAGAAATATTGGTCATATTTATAAGGTGATTTTTCATCTTATTACGATATTTATTGAAAATACAGCCATGGACAATAGAATATAATTTCATAGATTAAAAAATAAACTATAGTTGATTTGTTTGTAAATAATAAGTTAAATGACATAAAATATTAGCTTATAAACCTGCATTTAGAGAATATTAAGGTGCTTGACCCCTTTCAATGTTATATCTGACTATTTAGTTCACTGCATACCTTTATTCCAAGCTGTTTAAATCCTGTTTGGCTCTCTATACATCTGAATTTTCGGTGTTATGATGAATTTTGTTGCAATTTCGTGTATTTGTAGCGAAATACTCTCTATATTGGTGTTTTGTTGCGCCAAATAAAATTTATAATCTAACCTTAATTAAAATTAATAGTTTTCAATACCAAAAAATAATCTAATAAAAAAAGATAAGTGCGGGGAAAAAGTTATGTCACAGATGTTAGCTCTGTTTCTGATAGTGGGGATATTATATATTGGGGATGCTATAGCCGTTAGAACTAAGGCTTGGATTCCCTCCGTATTTGTATGCGCAGTGCTCTTTCTTTTAGGTTATTGGACTATTTTCCCAAAAGATATTGTGAGTATTGCCGGTATTCCTCAAGTCGTTGCGGTTACCTTAATGTATTTGTTAATTACAAATATGGGAACCTTATTATCGTTAAAAGAATTGTTGCGCCAATGGAAAACTATTCTTATCTCCTTAGCTGGGATTTTAGGCATTATTTTCTTGACCTTTATTGTCGGTATTGCCTTATTTGATTTAAATACTGTATTAGTTGCAGTTCCTCCGTTAGTTGGTGGAATCGTTTCTTCGCTAATTATGTCAAAAGGTGCTGCTGAGGCAGGTTTAGTTGACCTTTCGGTTTTCGCTATTTTAATTTACGTTATGCAGGGGTTTGCAGGTTATCCACTCACTGCCGTGATGTTAAAAAAAGAAGGGCGTCGAGTTCTAGAAAAATATCGCAATGGCCAATGGCAAGAAACATTATCTGTTGATGGCGCAAAAGATGTTGAAGTTAAAGCAGTGGTATCTGAAGATGAAATGCCACGTATGTTCAAGAAAATCCCTAACCACTATAACACCAGCTATTTTAAATTCTTACGCTTAGCTGCGGTAGGGTATTTGGCTTATTTAGCCTCATCTTTTGCAGCCCCTTATGTGAGTATTAGCCCATTTGTATTGTGTTTATTATTTGGTGTTATTGCCTCTTCGTTAGGTTTCTTAGAAAGACAACCATTACAAAAAGCCAATGGTTTTGGGTTCGCCATTATGGCCTTAATGTTATTTATCTTCGATACATTAAACCATGCGACTCCTGATATGTTATTGCGTCTAGTTTATCCGATGGTGGTGTTAATTAGTGCAGCGGTTATTGGAATGTACCTTGCATCATGGGTGGTTGGTAAAATATTAGGCGTTACCAAAGAAATGGCATTTGCTGTTGCTCTAACGGCTTTATATGGTTTCCCTGCTGACTACATCATTACTAACGAAGCGATCAACGCATTAACGAAAGATGAAAAAGAACGCCAAGTATTAACTAGCCATATGTTAGGGCCGATGCTAGTTGGTGGCTTTATTTCTGTGACCATGGTTTCTGTTGTATTAGCAGGTATTATGGTGGCTTATATTGTTCCAATTGCAGGGTAAAAAATAATGGAAACAAGTACTTCAAGAATTCAGCGTCATTTAGAACAGTTAGCAGAATACACTGCAACACCGGGGCAGGGCACTACTCGGATGAGCTATAGCGAACAAGATAAACAAGCGCGTGATTACCTAAAACAAGAAATGCGCGCTTTAGGATTACAAGTTCGAGAAGATGCTATTGGTAATATTTATGGGCGCTTAGAAGGCCAGCAACCTGATTTGCCTGCGGTGATTGTGGGGTCTCATTTTGACTCTGTTCCTCATGGTGGGGCATTTGATGGCCCGGCAGGGATTGTTACAGGTTTGGATGTCGTAGCGCGTATTCGTGAACAAAACTTAACTCCGAAATATCCCTTAGAAGTCATTGCCTTGGTTGAAGAAGAAGGGACCAGTTTTGGCCGGGGTTTGATGGCTTCAAGTGTGATAACGGGTTTGATTGGTACAAAAGAATTATACCAACTCAAAGATAGGCAGGGTGTAAGTGCGGCGCAGCGTATGGCAGAGGCAGGGTTCAATGCTGATCATGCATCACAAGCTGTGCTCGACCCTAAAAAGGTCAAAGCATTTTTAGAATTACACATCGAACAAGGCCCGGTGTTAGAACAGGCAAATGAAGATATAGGGATCGTAGAAACTATCGTAGGTATCAGTCAGTTAGAGATTAAACTGACAGGTAAAGCAGGCCATGCAGGTACTACGCCGATGAATATGCGAGCCGATGCATTAGTGTGTGCAAGCCAAATTATTAGTCATATTCCTGAACTAGCAAAGGCGGCAGGGGATAATACGGTTGCGACCGTAGGCCGGTTATCAGTATTACCTAATGGGGCGAATGTCATCCCAAGCGAAGTCACTTTTAGCGTCGATATTCGCTCTAAAAATGACATTTCGTTACGTAAAGTGATTGAACAAATAATCGAATTAACAGAACAGGTTAGCAATTCGTTAGCGATTTCAAGCGATATTGTTCAGCCGTTATATGTTCAGCCAACGGAGCTCAATAGTGATATTCATCAACTAATGCAACAACATGCCAGCGACCAAAACTTACGTTTTCGTTCAATGGTCAGTGGCGCGGGGCATGACACTATGATTTTTGCAGGCATAACTCAAACGGGACTGATATTTGTGCCAAGTCGTAATGGGTTAAGCCATCACCCAGATGAATGGACGGATTATGCACAAATCGCGCGAGGAGCAGATGTGATGTTTGCTACCGTTAAGTCATTAATAGAATGTTAATTAATAAGTGAGCCAGATTCAGTATCTGGTTGAGCAATAGGGTAAAAGGTAGAAAAATGATTAATAAAACAATTACAGCCGCAATCAAAAAATATACACCTGAAATGATTGCTTTTCGTCGAGATCTACACGCTCACCCTGAGCTACCGTTTGAAGAAGTACGCACCACGCAACGTATTGCTGAAGAATTAGACAAAATCGGAATCGAGTATCGGCTAACCGAGCCTACCGGTGTTATTGCGGAAATTAAAGGCGGTAAGCCAGGTAAAACAGTTGCTCTGCGTGCAGATATAGACGCATTACCAGTTTTGGAGTTGAATGATTCATTAGAATATAAATCGACTATTGAAGGCAAAATGCACGCTTGTGGTCATGATGCGCATACGGCAATGCTATTAACGGCAGCCAAAGCATTGTATGAGGTGCGAGAAGAATTAGCCGGCAATGTGCGTTTAATTTTCCAACCTGCAGAAGAGATTGCTCAAGGCGCATTAGCCATGATCAAACAAGGCGCAATCGAAAATGTGGATAACGTTTTTGGTATGCATATTTGGACAACCACACCATCAGGAAAAGTATCTTGTAATGTGGGTGGGTCTTTTGCTTCTGCTGATTTACTGAAAGTCACTTTTAAAGGCCGTGGTGGTCATGGTTCTATGCCAGAAGCAACTATTGATGCAGCAGTTGTTGCTTCAGCATTTGTCATGAATTTACAAGCGATTGTGTCCCGAGAAACCTCATCTTTAGACTCAGCCGTGGTCACGATAGGTAAAATGGATGTCGGGACACGCTTCAATGTTATTGCAGAAAATGCAGTATTGGATGGTACGGTACGTTGTTTTGATATCGAAACTCGTAACCGCATCGAAGCTGCGATCCGCCGTTATGCCGAGCACACTGCGGCTATTTATGGGGCGACTGTACAGGTTGATTATATCTATGGGACATTACCGGTTATCAATGAGGAGCGCAGTGCGCTACTGGCTCAATCAGTCATTTCACAAGCTTTTGGTGAGCAAGCTCTGATTAACGAAAGACCAACACCGGGTGGTGAAGATTTCAGCTTCTACATTGAAAACATCCCGGGGTGCTTTGCTCTGTTAGGCACAGGAAATGCCGAAAAGGACACTCAATGGGCACATCATCATGGTTGTTTTAATATTGATGAAGACACGATGGCGACAGGTGCTGAACTTCATGCCCAGTATGCGTGGAGTTATTTACAGCAACAGGAGTTTTAATTGAGTATGTTAATGCTATTAGGGCTAGTTATTTTACCAATACCGGGGTTACCACTAACCCTACTGCCTATTTGTTTTGGTTATTAAGATCCGTTAAGAGTACGAATAGCGGCCATATATTTGGCTGCTATTCGTTGTGATGAATAAAAATAGCTTCTCTTAAGCGCTGTTGTTGTTCAAAACGTTGTTCTTGGTTGATTTGTGGGTCATGGGATAGCTGCATCAGCATTTCATTCATCTTATGAACTGAATTTTCATCAATCAATTGGTTTACTTTTTCAACAATTTCATCATAGTAGGACATAACACAGGCTCCAATTAATATTCACTAAAGCTATAATAACGCAAAATCTATTGGGCTAGATAGGCGATTAATTTTGTTTATCGATCACCATAACTGCCATTGTATTCGGTTCTAAGGCTCGCATTATATGTGGCTCATCTCCGGGGTAGTGAATATAGTCCCCAACTTGTAGCTCAACAGGGTTATCCAATGGGCCGACTAACGCTCTGCCAGACATAATAATGATGTGCTCGCTGACGCCATGCATATGAGGTTCTGAAATACGATCACGACCGGGCTGGGCAACCACAGTATAAATATCACGTCGCGAATCTGCGGGAGCTGATGAGAGTAAAAAGGCCAAATAATTCGCGTGTTCGGCACTGACCGGTATCGCCTCTCCATGGCGGATCACTGTGACAGCTTCTTGCTTTTCTTCAATTAGCCGTGCGAAAGGAATATCCAACGCCACACAAAGAGCCCATAAGGTTTCAATACTTGGGTTACCACTACCTGATTCCAATTGAGAAAGTGTAGATTTAGCGATACCCGCTTTGCGAGATAGCTCTGATAGGGATAGCCCGCTTTTTTGTCTTTCACGAACAAGGGCTTTTGAAATCAACTCAATGGGAGGTGAAGGTAGATTCAATTTTAATTTTCCTATTTAGATTGCACTTTATACTATCTATCGACATAATGAACAAACGTATTATATATCGAACGGCCTAGGAATGCTAACTTCAATAAGCTCAAAGCTAAATCATAGCACAGTGAAAAATATAGCTCTTGTCTGTTTTGCTGACTTAATTGTTGGCATTTCTTATGGTGCATTGGCGCTTTCACAGGAATTTGACTGGTGGATACCAGTGACTTTATCTATTTTAGTGCTCGCAGGGGCGTCCGAGTTTTTGTTTATCGGCGTGATTTTTGCTGGTGGAAGTCCGCTTTCTGCTGCACTCGCGGGGTTATTAGTCAATTCACGACATATCCCCTTTAGTTTTGCAACGAGTGATTTAACGGGGAAGGGAGCAAAGTCGCTATTGGGCTATCATATTATGAATGATGAGAGTGTTGTATTTGGCTTAGCTCAAGAAACTGAATCAGAAAAACGTGCGGCTTTTTGGTTGTGTGGGATAGGTATTCTATTGTGTTGGCCAATTGGTGTTGTGATAGGTGAGGTATTGGGCAGCTTTATTAATGATACTCATATATATGGTATGGATGCGATGTTCCCTGCGATTATTTTAGCGCTTTCATTGCCCGCGTTATCGGATAAACGCCTGCGGTTAACCGCCGTTATCGGTGCCGTTATCGCTGTTGCAACGACACCGATACTACCAGCGGGGATCCCTGTATTACTGGCATTATTGAGCTTGGTTGTTTATATAAGGAAATAATAGTGACAAATAACCCGTGGTTAATTATTAGCGGAATACTGTTGTTGGCGGTTGGTACTTATTTAATGCGAGCATCAGGGGCTTTGCTACGCGGTCGAGTAGTCCTTTCGGAGAATAGCAAAGTATTATTTTCAGCAGCAGCCATTGTTATTTTATTTTCAGTTGCGGCAACGTCTACGTTATTTTCAGGTGATGAAGTTTCGGATTGGCCTAAAATTGTAGGGGTATTAGTGGCAGGTGTACTGACTTGGTTTAAAAAACCATTTATTATCATTGTGTTGTCAGCAGCGGTTGTTACTGCGTTACTTAGGTTCATTTGATTAGTGGCTAATTTACTTAGTGCTTAAATTGAATAGCAATTAATTTAAATTGTGTTACTTGCAATAGCGTGTATTTATGTAAGTTATATAAGCCAACAGATAAAAAAGTGGCCCCGATTCGCAGAAGACTGGGGCCACAGAAACTTACTCAGTTAGATCTTTTATTGTTTCAGAAGAGCCATTTTTTTGGACAGAGGCAATCCCTTTAAGCGCAGATTGCTTAGATGCATACATTTCACTTTTTGCAATCACTTCGTGATTCGCTGCTTTTAAAACGAAATAGTAAGGCTGAGCAACGTCTTTAGTGGATTTTTTTAATTCAAAATACCCCATGATAAGCTCCTGATTTTCTATTTAAGGGATGTCAAACAAAGTGTTAATAAATTACAGTTATTAACAATCTGCTTGAATTAAGAGTAGTCGCTATTAGGTGTTATTACTAGAGAGGAAGGTCCAATTCAGAGAAACTTTTTTAAAAAAAAGCCTCTGGTATACAGAGGCAATCGTAGGATATATATACTCGTCATAATTCAAGTTACAGCGTTGTTGACGGAATTCATTCGTCGCCTAACTGCACCATGAGTTATTTAGAGTGTAGAACTCTTTATTGTCTGGATAAGATATCGGCTTTTATTGATAGGTGCTATCTGGTTGTACTTATCAATATAAAAGGTTTTGCCGATAACTTAATTAATTTTTATTGATACCATTATTACTGTGTAGCTGGGACACGAATTGGCTCTGGTGTTGGCATGGCATTCATTGGTTTAAATTCAGGGACTTCCATCACTGTAACTTTGACAATATAGCGTTTGCCATCTTCAATTTTGGGCGCATTATTGGCCAGCTTTTTTGCAGTTTCATTTGGTGTCATCGTTTGTTCCGCAACGCTATATACCATATTGTGATGATTACTCATGTGCTGACGAGGCATTTTGTGGTTAACGCCATTTGCTGCTGCGGTAAAGCCGACGGTTAATAATGCTAAAGCTAATAAACCGGTATTTAATTTTTTCATTTCAGTATCCTCTGTATTGGTGATGGGCAAATCATTCATCAATTCATATTGTCTCGCAATCGCTTTTACCTCCCCTGACGGAAGCTCCATAATTACTGCACTTTTTATTCAAGCTTGAACCATAATTTATATAAAACAGTGGCTTATTAGACGGTAATTTACATTTTTAGACTACTTGTGCTAATACAAATTTCAGTGCTGGAGACATCAAAGGGGATAGTCTAGGATGGTAAGTTAGGTTCAACAAAATTCTAACAAAGTGAGTGTGTATGTCAGATAAAAAAATTCCCCTTTCTTTACTCGACCTTGTGCCAATCATTCAGGGTTCGACGGCGAAAGAGGCCTTTGCTCATTCCCTTGATATTGCTCAATTAGCAGAAAAACTCGGTTACCACCGCTATTGGCTTGCGGAACACCATAATATGACTGGGATTGCTAGCGCGGCGACTTCGGTGTTAATAGGCTATCTTGCCGCAAATACTCACAATTTACGTTTAGGTTCTGGTGGCGTTATGTTGCCGAATCATTCCCCGTTGGTGATCGCAGAGCAATTTGGCACACTAAACACACTTTACCCTGAACGTATTGATTTAGGCATAGGGCGTGCTCCTGGAAGTGATCAGCGAACGATGCAAGCTTTACGCCGCCATATGAATACGGATATCGATAATTTCCCGCAAGATGTTGCGCAAATTATTAATTGGTTTGATGCTATAAACCCAGACCCAGCAGTGCGTCCAGTGCCAGGCTTTGGTGAAAAAATTCCGGTTTGGTTGTTAGGTTCAAGTTTATACAGTGCAAGGTTAGCCGCGCAAATGGGGCTTCCTTTTGCTTTTGCTTCTCATTTTGCCCCTGATTTATTATTACAGGCGTTGGAAGTTTATCGTGCTAATTTCCAGCCATCTCAGAGACTCTCTAAGCCGTATGCGATGGTTTGTATCAATATCATTGCCGCGGATACTCAACGTGAAGCAGAGTTTTTATTTACGTCGATGCAGCAAGCCTTTGTTATGTTACGTCGTGGTCAACCTTCTCAATTGCCTGCACCTGTTGAGAGTATGGAAAATATTTGGTCACCCGCTGAAAAATTTGGTGTTCAACAAGCATTAGGCATGTCATTGGTAGGGGATAAAACCAAGGTACGTCATGGGTTGGATACGATATTACGGCAAACTCAAGCGGATGAAATTATGGTAAATGGCCAAATTTTTGATCATCAAGCTCGTTTATACTCTTTTGAGTTGGCGATGCAGGTAATGAACGAAATCATGTAATTTAAATAGCTGGATGATTAACACGTGTGCAAGGACGCATTTTTCAGATTTGGCTCAAAAAAGAGATAACCCAGAAAAATCTGGGTCATTGACGGCTAGCACGCTATTTGTGGTTGATGAGGCTCTAAAGGGGGTAAACCATGAGCAGCACGTGCTCTATCGCACGCCTCATTGTAAATACCATCTTGCCAAGATTGTTCAAACTCGCGGCAAGGTGTAGGCCTTTGTGTGTATATCGAACATGACACGCATTCTCCAATGGTGCCCTCTAAAGCGCTACAACGCGTATTATGTTTTTGGTTTGTTCCCTGCATACAACTCATAAATGGGGTTATTTGCTCAGTTAAATGTTGTGGTACAACACCACCCCCACTTTCAGCCTCAGCCCAATAAAAAGAGACACGAAAATAGGCACAACATGCACCGCAGCTTACACAAGGGTTATCTGAAGGATCAGTTTTTAGGATATGGACATTATTAGTCATATTAAAAAACCATAAATGATGTTGATAAAATACCCATAGAAAATGGGTTGACGCAACACAAGCAGGAAGCTCAAGAAAACGTTGCTCAGGCTTTATTATCTTACGTTATTCCAGTTTATTGCAATATTATTCAGCACAAAAAACTGATTTTTTTGATATTCCCCAAGGTAAATAAATTTCACATACTTATCATAATCATAAAAAAACCTGCCAGAAGGCAGGTTTCGTTTGAATCATAATGATAAATTAAACATGTTTTAAATCAGCGTCATCATTTTGATTGAATATTGCTTTATCTGTTTCACCCATCAACTGGCTAGTCACTGTGCCTGCTGTCATTGAACCACTGACATTCAATGCAGTACGACCCATATCAATTAATGGCTCAACTGAAATTAACAGAGCAACTAATGTAACTGGTAAGCCCATCGCTGGTAGTACAATTAACGCGGCGAAAGTTGCACCGCCACCAACACCCGCGACACCTGCGGAACTGATAGTCACGATACCGACTAATGTCGCAATCCACAGCGGGTCGAATGGATTAATACCCATTGTCGGTGCGACCATCACGGCTAACATTGCAGGGTAAATACCCGCACAACCATTTTGCCCAATTGTTGCTCCGAACGATGCAGAGAAGCTAGCAATCGATTCAGGAATACCGAAACGACGTGTTTGTGTTTCAATATTTAGTGGAATACTTGCAGCACTTGAACGGCTAGTGAATGCAAATGTCAGAACCGGGCCCGCTTTCTTAAAGAATTTAATAGGGTTTAAGCCAGTCGTCGCCACTAAAATACCATGTACAACAAACATAATGCCTAACGCAACATAGGACGCAATAACAAAAGTGCCTAGGTTGATGATGTCATGCAAGTTTGAACTTGCTACGACTTTAATCATCAGCGCCATCACACCATATGGCGTTAAACGCATGACCAAGCGAACTAATTTCATTGCCCAAGCTTGCATAACATCAATCGCTGCTAAGGCTTTTTCACCACGCTCTTTATCATCTTTAAACAGTTGCAGTGCGGCAACACCTAAGAAAGCAGCAAAAATAACGACACTAATAATTGACGTTGGGTTTGCACCAGTTAAATCTGCAAATGGATTTTTTGGAATAAACGATAAGATTAGCTGAGGCACGGTTAAGTCAGAAACTTTCCCAATATAGTTGCTTTCTATTGCTGATAAACGTGCTGTTTCGGATTGACCTTGCACTAAACCTTCGGCAGTCAGGCCGAATAAATTGGCAATTAAAATACCAACTAACGCCGCAATAGCTGTGGTAAATAACAAGGTGCCAATTGTTAAAAAGCTAATTTTACCTAGCGAAGAAGCTTTATGTAGCCTTGCCACTGCACTTAGTATTGAAGCAAATACCAATGGCATAATCACCATTTGTAATAGCTGCACATAACCATTTCCGACAATATTAAACCACAGAATGGAGTCTTTTACCGTTTGGTGGCCACTACCATACACGAGGTGCAGTACTACCCCATAGGCAACACCGAAAACCAGACCGACTAACACTTTTTTAGATAGGCTCCAGCCTTTAGCCCCTAGTTTTGCCAACAGTATTAGTAGTGCTACAAAGCCGAGCACATTAATAATTAGAGGAATATTCATTCCGAACTCCAAATCATATTTTTATAAGGTATGTTACTTGCCCTTTAGTCCTTATTGGTTATAAGGATTTAGTTGCTTCAAACAACTGGTTATATGTTATCAGTTGATAAAACACATTTCTTATATCAAAAAGTAATAATATAGTATTATTCATACTTACATTATATTACAAAACTATAATTTATGTGGGGAGATATGTATCTATTTGATTATGAATGTATTTTAAGATCACATCAACATGGCTATAAAAATCAAATTGATAACCTACAGGTAACAAGCAGGCACAAACAGTCAAAAAAATGGCAACAAAGCGTTCTCCACGTTGGCTATTTTTACCGCGGATCATGGGAAAACAAAAACGTTGAGGGAGTGGCCATAGGAATGGTACTCCTGAAGGGGTGAGCATGTCAGCGACTAGATGACTGATATAACCTAATAAAAAAGCTTGGATAATATCATTTGGAATTGCCCATTCGGTTGGTATCCATTGATAACAAGAAATCATCAAAAGTAACCATGCAACTAAGCTATGAGTAAACCCCCGGTGCCCACACAATTTGGAAATGGGTAATGAAAAAATCCGTAGTAGTCGACCAGGAATTGAAGAGGGGTGGTCAATATCGGGCAATAATGCGCCTAATAAGGCCCCTGGAACCATGTGCAGCCAATCACCATGAGCAATCTCTGGGGTGATTTGAAGTTTATGAGCCATTATTAAAGAGGCGACGGAAAAAAGCAGATGCCCTTCAGCTGTCATGGTGGATAAAATACCATCTGTTTATCTATACAGTTGATTGGCAGTATAAAGTGTTTGAAAAGAATATGATAGTGGTAGAAAGATAAAAAAACTCTTATTTATTAGCAAATAAGGGAAGTATTTTATAATTTAACACAATACCCCTACCTAAATTAGATAGGGGAGAACACTTATTAGACACTCAAGGTATTCTTAACGTAAATGTTCAGCCTTTAAGTCATTCAGTGAGGCTAATTTGATATCCGCTAAACCAAAGCGCGGGTCATTAAAATGCTTGCTGTCAGGCACCACAATTGAACGCATTCTGGCGGCTTTTGCAGAAATCATACCGTTAAATGAATCTTCTAATGAAACGCAATTGACGGGTTTAGTCGATAACTCAGCTGCTGCTTTAAGATAAACTTCAGGATGAGGTTTACTCAAGGGTAAATCAGATGCGGAAATAACCGCGGAGAAATAATCACGAATATCCAGAAGGTTTAATACTTTTTCTAACATGTACAAAGGAGAGGCGGAAGCCAGCGCAATTTTTAAATCCATTGAACGGCAAAGTTCCATAGCATGTTGCACACCCGGTAGAATAGGGCGAGTTTCTTCAACTAAGCCAACAACACGGTCAATGATGCGTTGTGTGGCTTCTTCTTGGCTGCATCCTTGCCAAGGGGAAGCGTGGTACCAAAGCTCCACCACATGGTCAATACGTAAACCCAAGGTATCAGGCAGGGTATCCGCAATTGAAACGTCAACACCCAATTGTGAAAAAATCTCAAGTTCAGCCTGTGCCCAAAAAGGTTCCGAGTCGATCAGTAAACCATCCATATCAAAAATGACCGATTGGATGGGAAGATTATGGTACATGTCAAAACTCCATTCATGTCGTATTTATTAACGAAGAAGTCATGATATCAGTAAACTGACTTTAAGCGTATTACTTGAAATCAGTATTAGTCTAATATTGAGGAATATTCGGACAGTATGAAGTAAAAGTATAATGGTAATGAATAGCCTCACTATTTTGATTAGTCTGAAAGTCTATATATTATTATTAATCGTGAATTGAAATTTGGAGGCAATGAATATTTTCAGCTATGATTAGCGTTGAATAATCATTGTAAAAATTTATCAAAAATCATAACGCTGAGGAAAAGCAGTAATGAATTACCATAATGCCAATTATGTCGCAATCGGCAAACGTATTCTGGGTTGGGTTGTTTTTCTGTTAGCATTAATTTCGACATTGGCGTCTTTAATTAAACTGGCAGGCATGAAGGGGCTCGCAGGAGAAGGGATTAATGCAGTCGCTAATGATTTTATTAAATTAATGGCGGAAATGACCCGTCAAAGTACACCATTCCTAAATTTCTTTTGGAATAACTCACCAGTACCTCAAGTCGCTAATGGGTTTTCCGGCAGTAATATCAGCTTTATCATCATCTTTATTTTTATTTTTGTTGGGCTCGCGTTAAGTGCATCAGGTTTGCGCATGTACCGGCAAATTAAGTTTATTCGTGAAAGCCTAGAAGATCACGTAATCATAGAAAAAGCAAAAGGGATAGACATCTCAAAAGAAGAGCTTGAAGCTAAGGTGACTATTCCTCGTCATACGATATTCACTCAATTTTTTCTTCTTTATTTTTGGCCAATTGTATTGGGGCTAGCGTTGTATTTTCTTCTATGTTTCCTTAATTGGTAATTTTCGAATTTTCGTCATACTTCGCGTTATGAGGGTGTTGGCTGCGTTTAGCTACTCGGGTCACATACTTGTGTATGCTCCCCGAGATATCTGCACTTGCCGCCTACTCATAATGCGAATTATATAGAAAATTAATTATTCGTCGTACTCCATGCTATGAGAGTGTTGGCTTCTTTCGGCTATTTGGGTCACATACTTGTGTATTCTCCCCAAACTATCCTCAATTGCCGCCTTGCTACAGCTCGAATTATTTAGAAAATTAATTATTCGTCGTACTCCATACTATGAGGGTGTTGGCTGCGTTTAGCTTCTCGGGTCACATACTTGTGTATGCTCCCCAAACTATCCTCAATCGCCGCCTTGCCACAGTTCGAATTATTTAGAAAATTAATTATTTGTCGTGCTAAATGCTAAAAAACAGGAGCTTATTTTTCGTTGAGTAGATTATCAATAATCGTGCGTGCTTGCTGGTAGCTTTGTTCGTTACCAAAGATATGGGCTTGGTTAAGTAAATAGTAAAGTTGGTATATTGGTTGTCTATCTAAAAAGCCATTAGGGAGCGGCCAAACACTTTGGTAGCCATCAATAATTTGGATCGGAAGATCTTGATATAATGGCAACATCGCAATATCACACTCCCTATCACCCCAATAACATGCGGGGTCATATAGCACACCTTCAAGATTTTGAGTGATAGCACAGTTAGCTGGCCATAAGTCACCATGTAATAAAGAGGGTTGTGGCTGATGCCCAGCAAGTTTCTCTTTAACAATATCGACAATTTGCTGAATATCCGCAAATACCATTCCTTTTTCGGACGCGAGTTGTAATTGCAAGCCAATACGCTTTTCTGCAAAAAATGAATTCCAACGCTTTTCCCAGCCATTAGGTTGCACAATTGTGCTTAGCATAGTATCAAAATCAAACCCGTAACTAGGCTGCTCTTCCCATTGATGTAAACGCGCTAATTGTTGGCCAAAATGCCATGCATTGGTGTTGTCGAAAGGCTTAAGAGGGAAGTATTCGAGCAGAAGGAAACTGTGGTGCTTATTACTACCAACACCGTAAACCTTAGGAACGGTTATCGTTTGGCTTTTAGCGAGCATTTCAAGTTGCTCAGCCTCTTGTTTAAATAAAGGCAAAAACTCACGCCGATTTTGTTTAATGAACACGGTGTGTTCGCCATAGTCAATTCTTAACGTATGGTGAATATCACCACCAGACAGAATGACTTTGTTACGTAGCTCCGCCTCACCTAAGTGTTCACTTAATAAACGACACATTGCTTGCCACATGACTCACCTCGCTCTGCTTTGGTCTTCATTAATACAATACTATAGCGACAGTTTAGGAATTAACAGTGATAATTGTTTAAAAAGAAGAAGCTATCACGAAATTATTGAACAATTATCAGACAATAAACACAAACCTGTTCTGCTTTAAATTTAGCCTATTTCTATCTAAATGAGAATGTTCAGATAATACGGTATGAGTTCAAGATCTTGACGCCATTTGCTAGTGATTTCAGGTAAACTGCAAAGAATACTTTCATACTCAAGGGGTGCTATGAACATGGATTTTCAAAAACCGCGCTGGTTAAGAGACTTACTGCGATTTATTCCACTGAAAAGTCAGTTTGTTCTATTTGGCAATGTTCGAGACCTACAAGCCAGCGAAATTGCGCCTAGGGTAGTGACACCACTGCCGTTTAACCAAGCACTCTTTAATAACTTGTTTCAGGCAGGGTATGCCTATGTTATTACCTATACACCACTGATTGGTTTTCAATGCGTGGCGAGCCCCACAGAAAACTCGCAAGCGAGTGCCACATTGATGCAAAACTTAGGTTTGCATATGGCTGATGATAAAGCTGCTGGTGGTATTGATATGTTGAATCATTTGCTGGAAAAATTTATTAACTATAAGCAGCAGCCAATTGCATTATGTATTGATTTCGCCTCTTGCTTGATTTCCCATCGCGATAACCTGACTCCCGCTGAGCACAGCTTATTTACTCGGGCTCTGGTGGTTTCTCACCAAGCAAAAACGCGACCAGCAGGGGAAAATAACCAGCCGTTCTACAATTCTATTTTTTGGATTGTGGAGAAAGAAACCGATTTACCTGATTGGTTTTTAGTTAATAACCCACGAGTGAGAGCCATTCCTGTTGCGAAGCCTGACAGCCAAGTTCGTCGGGTTCTTACGCCAATGTTGTTAGCTTCATTATCTGATGTTAATAGCATAGAACAAGCGGATAAAGACAGCTTATTTAATGACTTTATTGATGAAACAGAAGGACTCTTGTTACTGGACTTAACGGCGATAGTGCAGCTCGCACGGATTGAAAATGTCCCTGTGACACGTATTAGTGATGCGGTACGACGTTATAAAGTAGGCATAACGGAAGACCCTTGGAAAAAAATTGATAAGCAGAAAATACATAACGCCCCAGAGATTATTTCTCGCCGAGTTAAAGGACAACAACATGCCGTCACTCATTTATTGGACATTATTAAACGTGCAATGACCGGAGTGGGGGGGCATAAAGGTGGGCGACCTCGAGGCGTTTTGTTTCTAGCGGGGCCAACGGGTGTCGGGAAAACGGAACTGGCGAAAACGGTCACTCAATTGCTATTTGGTGATGAAAGTGCGTATATCCGCTTTGATATGTCTGAATTTAGTGCAGAACATGCAGACCAACGTTTAATTGGCGCTCCTCCTGGCTATGTCGGTTATGATTCTGGTGGTGAATTGACGAATGCCATTCGTGAAAAGCCGTTTAGTGTGGTGTTGTTTGATGAGATAGAAAAAGCACACCCTCATTTAATGGATAAATTTCTACAAATTATTGATGATGGTGTATTGACCTCAGGACGTGGTGATCGCGTTTATTTTTCAGAGTCGTTGATTATTTTTACGTCAAATCTTGGCATTTATCGTTTGGATGCAAATGGTGAGCGGGTAGCGAATGTCCAGCCGAGTGAGCCTTTCGAAACGGTGACGCGTAACGTGAAAAGTGAAATCGAACGTCACTTTAAATTAGTGTTAAATAGACCAGAGCTGCTCAACCGAATTGGGGAAAACATTATTGTTTTTGATTTTATTCGCCCCGATGTGGCACAACAAATATTCGAACAAATGGTGGGAAATATTCTTTCTGGTTTGGAAAAGCAATCACTGACTATTTCAATTTCACCACAAGCCAAAGAAACGTTAAAACAACATTGCTTAGCTGATTTATCTAATGGCGGTCGAGGTATACGTAACCAATTAGAAAGCTATTTAATTAACCCATTATCTCGCGCTGTTTTCGACCAAGATTTACAACCTAATTCGGCTTATCAAATTGTCGAAATTGCCACAGGTGAAACAACGCAAATCACGTTAGCAGCGATGAGTAATTGATGTGGTGAATGTTAATATTTCACGAGTTCATTTTCCCATTACGGCCCTAGGCCCCGGAAAGCGTATTGGTATCTGGTTTCAGGGATGCTCATTACGTTGTAAAGGCTGTCTTTCTCCTGATACATGGCAAGTGAAAGACAATAGCATCACGGTGAAACAATTACTGGACCAGATAACGGAGTGGTTACCATTCGCAGATGGCATCACGATTTCAGGGGGAGAACCGTTTGAACAGCCTGAAGCCTTATCCGCATTAGTGAAAGGGATTAAACAGCTAACCGATGCGGATATTTTAGTCTATAGCGGTTATCAATGGGAACACATTGAAGAGCGTGTTTTACAAATGGCTCCCAATATTGATGCCTTAATTAGTGAGCCATTTATTGTGGATCTTCCGCAAACCCAGATGCTCAAAGGCAGTGATAATCAGCAATTGCATATGTTAACGCCATTAGGAAAAGCGCGATTTATGGCATATCAGCGCTCGATAACACCAGAAGATAAAGTACTGGATTTAGCGTTTGATGAAACAGGGCGGCTATTTTTGGCGGGGGTTCCTGAACGTAACGATATGTTGCGTTTGCGGACCTTGATTGAACAGCAAGATCAATCCTTGCGACAACTAAAAAAATAATTAATTGGATGAATGGATGACCATGATACGTTTTTGCCCACATTGCCAAACAGAGCGACCGTTAACTGAAATTTTTTGTGCTGGGCAAATTAAAACACCACAAGGAGATAATCAGTTTTGTGGCTGGGATTTAACCCCTGAAGCTATTCATGAAACGGGTTGGCGCCCCATTGATGAGCACAATACCTCGATGGAGAGCCCAAAACTCAGTATTGATGAGAATAATCAAAATAACCAAATTATTGAACAAAGAGTTTGTGTGAATGGGCATTCCATGGATGAGGGGGATTTTATCTGCCTTGAGTGTGGGGCGGATGCAGCTCTTGAACTAAGCAATATTGAGGAGCAATCTCAACGACTGATTGGCAATTGGCGGCTTGAACGACGTATTAACCAAAACGATAGCCCACGTGAACGTTATTTAGTCACACATATTGAAAACGACAAAAATGGTGTGCTTACCTTATATCAAAAAGGTGAAGAACCTGACCCTACGATTTATCAAGTACTTCAATTGATCCCAACAGACCATGTGCCTGAGTTTTATGAAACGGGACGCTGGGAAAACCGCGCTTGGCATGTGACTGAATTATTGGAAGGTGGCTCACTGAGCCAATTTGTTCAGCAAGGGGAATTTTGGCAGTTACATGAAATTCCCAAATTGGTTGAAGAAATGGGGCAAGCGATAGCGGCATTTACTGAGCATGGCTTACGTCATCGCAATCTATGTCCCGCTAATTTATTGATCCGCAGCTGCGAGCCTTTAGATATTGTGGTAATTGAATATGGCTCTGCGAGTTTGTCTGAATTTGACCTTGATATCGTAACACCCTTAGATATTTCCCGTTATAGCGCACCAGAAACCTTAGCAGGCGGTGTGAGCGCCGCATCAGACTGGTGGAGTCTTGGGGTTATTTTATTAGAACAACTGACCCAAGGGCAGTGTTTTGCTCAAGTTCATGATAATGCGTTCTTAATCCAAGTCATGACTAATGGCGTTGATTTTCCTGATGATTTAGACCCCAACTTACAACTATTATTGCGCGGGTTATTGTGCCGGGATCGTTTTTTACGTTGGCAATGGCCGCAGGTGTCAGCATGGCTAGAGGGGAAAGCGGTCCAAGCACCGAAAAGTGCGATAGCAGGCTCGCCAACTCAATACCATCAAGTCCAGTTTGCCGGTCAGCAATTTTCTCAGCCAGATACTTTTGCCATGGTTGCTGGTGAACAAGCTCATTGGGATGGTGCAGTCCAATTTTTGCTACGCGGGGAATTAACGTCGTGGTTAGCAAAGTTTGATAATAGTCAGGAACAACTCAAACAACTTCGGGCTTTTTTAGATAGCCCCAAAACGCTAGATGGAGCCTTACAAAGTGAAATTAATCAAGATATTAAACTCACTTTAGCTTTAAAAATCCTAAACCCGAATATGCCATTTATTTACCGTGGTGAAATCATCACACCAGCTTGGTTATTAGAACAGCCTATTCTTGCTTACGCACTAATTAGTGAGCCATTAACTCAACATATTCAGAATATCGACCCACAACATTGGTTAGTGCAGCTCTACCACCGCCAATGTTTAGTACGCCAACGTGCTGAACAGTTGAATATATTACTCAATGAAGAAAGCTTGAAACTGTATTTGTTAATCACGTCAATAAGCCAGCTCGCTGCGCGTTGGGAATTACTGCATAGCCAATTTCCTGACTCACATAATGAAAGCCTACAAGCCTTATTAGATAGACAAAATCTGCAAGAAATTGATTATATTTTATTGCTAAGTGCCGATATTGGGCAATTTGTTTCACTGACTGCATTAGTCGAGCAATCTTTTGAATTAGCAAAACACAATGATATCCACAATTTTGATAGCGAAATAGCCAAAAACCAACTTTTGTTACCAAGAGGGGAACTATACCAGCTCATTAACCACCGAGTCAGTGATTTCAAACGTATAGGGATCCCTGAATTAGATGGTTGGGTTGATGACTTTTTATTAATGCGTCGCTTGCCGTTAGTCAAAATTCTCGTATTGCTGGCTATTCCATTCGAACACTGGCAAGTACCCGAATCACAAAAATATGTTCTTGAAGTTCTAAGGTTTTTTACACAAAAGCTCACGTCAGTAACACAGCGTGGAAACTTAGTGCGTATGCGTTTAACGCAAAATACTGGGCGAATCGATTTAATGGAATGCGATAGCCCCGTTCGCCCTGCAAGTGCATTACTTGAACATTTATTGAACCGCAAAAAAAGCACGGTTACCATTGATAGTGATTTGCTATTACAGCATAAAGGCGTCAATGGCCGATTACGGATCCTACAATCAGATACGCAGTTATATCAACGGGATACAGGTATTGATGGCATGTACCTTGGTTTCCCATTCTTATTATTGCACACACAGCCGAATCAAATTAAACCGCGAATAGCACCTTTATTTTTATGGCCCGTTTCATTACGGACTTCTTTAGCTCAAAACAGCCCTATACAGCTTAGTTTTGATCATGAGAGGGCGGCAATACGCTTAAATCCAGCACTGGCAAGCTTTGCGGGTATACCTCCGGTGAGTGAGTGGCAAACAATATTAGATAATTTATTATCTAAAGCAGGTTTAACCATTGAAGATATGATGGAGACACTTACGTCTTTATTACCGATACAAGGTACAGAACTCGCGCCACTTCCGTCGATCACTACTCCAATTGCAGAGAATAGTGCACAAATCTGTTGTTCAGCGGTACTCTTCCATACCTCGTTTATTGGACAGGCGATGAGTAGCGATTTACAGCAAATTGCTGGGCTACCTATTTCCCAAACAGCCTTAGCGACAATGCTAAAAGTCTCACCGCTCAATAGCACGAGTGAAACACAGCCAGATAATTTACTTAATCAGTATGCATTGTCATTGGCAGACCCATCACAAGAACAAGTTGTTCAAGTTGCACAAGCTAACACGGGGCTGCTGATTGAGGGGCCGCCAGGAACAGGGAAAAGCCAAACCATCGTGAGTTTGATTGCAGATGCGATAGGGCGTCAGCAAACCGTTTTAGTGGTGTGTCAAAAACCTGCTGCACTAGAAGTAGTCTATAAGCGTTTGATTGCTAATGGATTAGGGGATAGAGCACTATATATCAGCCAAAGCCAAAAAGGCCGTGAGATTATTTTGGCGGTGAGAGAACAAATTGAGCAACTTTGGGGACAAGAAAAAAGCCAGCTCGTTGAGCTTGATTGGCAGGGAGAGAGAATTCATCTTGTAAATCGCGTTCAGCTATTTGAACAAAAAATAGATAGGTATTTTCACTCACTCAATAATATCGACGAAAAGTTTCAAGTTTCTTATAAACAAGTATTAAGCCAATTGATTGAACTTGAAAAGCTTCCTCATTTTGATATTGATGAACAGCACATTAAGCCTTTATTAGCACAATTTGATAGCCATACGATTGAGCAACTAACGGATGATTTGAAGTCACATGCGTATACTTGGTGGCAATTGGATTATGAAAATAATGCACTAAAAGCCTTATCGCAGTTTACGGTGAATGACCCTCAATACTTATTGTTTAATCAATCTATTATGGGATTGATCGATACTGAAAAGCAACGTGATGAAGCTTATAAAACGCCATATCAGCAAATTACGTTGACTCAATTATCGACTCATGAGCAATGGTTATCACAGCATGAAGCACAATTTAACCAATTAACGGCTGAACAATGGCAGGATTTCTCCCGTTGGTTAACGCTATTTAGCAGTGAAACGGGAAATTTAGTTATTAACCAACTTGAGCTGTTGTATCAGCGTTTATTATCGATTAATGAAGAAAATATCGACCCGTTATTATTCCCTGTGTTTAGGGGGATTGATAATGACCATCTTGCCCAATTATCGCGAGCATTGATGGAAACAATGCAAAGGTCATGGTTACGTTTCTTGAACCCGTATTACTACCGTCGGCAAAACCAATTGCAGTCATTTATGGCGGCTAGTGGCTTAGCGCCTACGACTGAAAAACAGACGTCAGTGCTTAATACCATTGCCGTTGAACAACAATGGCGTTTACTTGAAAGGGAATTACAACCATTATATCAACAGCTTGGTCTTGAGCTTCAGCCAAACCACCTGTGGCGTAGCACATTGCAACCGTTGGTCATGCAATTAAAACGAGTGGCAGATATGGCTGAGCTTCTCGCTCAGTACCCTGAGCCTTTGCATTTTATAGACGCGATTACTCAGCAACAAAAAGCCGGGTTTATCCATCAATGTCATGAAGTCAGGGCGGCAATAGCTAAGTTACGCGCAAAAACGGAAAGCTTAAACCAAATAAGTCGGCTAGATAGCGTATTTTCATCAGAAACCGTTGAACGGTTTCTGATGGCCATCGTAAACGGTGAGTCATATACGACTGAACTGGTGCTGATAGCGCAACAGAAAGAAAATTTACAGCGTTACCAATCGTTTCGGGAAGAAACACAACATTTTACCGAGCAGCATTGGGGGATCTTAACGCTATTAAAACCGGCTATTGGACAACTTATCGCAACTGAAGGGGGCACAACGCAATGGAGAGATCAATTAATTCAAACAATTAACTATTATTTCTGTCTGTTTACTAAAGCTCAATTGCTGGCAACATTGCCTGCATTAAGTACTAATCACGGCCAGCTGATGTCAGACCTAGCTGAACTAGAAAATGCTCAAAAACAATTACAACAATTCAATAAATTGGCATTGACGGCCAATATAGATATCAAAACGTTAGGGAACCGCCGAGAATGGGAAGAAATTACTCGTTTAGCAGGACCAAGAGCGCGACGTTTAAGGGAATTTATACAAGAAGGTCGAGATATTGGGTTAATGCAATTACGACCGGTTTGGTTGATGACACCCGATGTAGCGAGCCAGGTACTTCCACTTGAAGGTGCCATGTTTGACAGTGTGATTTATGATGAAGCTTCACAGATGCCGATTGAATTTGCCTTATCGACTTTATTTAGAGCCAAACAGGCTATTGTTAGTGGCGATGAAAAGCAAATGCCACCTTCAAAATTTTTCACAGGCAAGCAAATTGAAGACGATATTGATGAAGAAGACGATGACCAACAAGAATTGGCAGGAGATCAATGGGATTACCGGCAAATTAGTGATTGCCCTGATTTATTACATTTAGCACGTACAGTATTGCCTATTCATACATTGGATATTCATTATCGTTCTGCTTATCGAGAGCTGATTAATTTCTCCAATTTTGCTTTCTATGAAAATAGGCTTAATATTCCAGCGCAGTTTTCTTCTAAAATGGTCAGTAAAATTAAGCCATTACAGCTTATTCAAGTCAATGGTACATATGTTAACCAAAGCAATGAAGCTGAAGCAGTCGCTATCGTGGATCATTTAGCTTCACTGTGGCAACGGCCTTTCGAACAACGACCCTCTGTGGGGGTAGTCACGTTTAACCAAAAACAAGCAACATTAATTAATCAAATAATTCAATTACGTGCAGCACAGGATGAAGATTTTCTTCAGGCGTATACGCAGGAAAACCAACGCACTCACGATGACGAAGATATGTCATTTTTTGTGAAAAATGTGGAAAATGTGCAAGGTGATGAACGCGATGTGATTTTATTTTCTACCACATTTGGTCGCAATGCGCAGGGGACATTCAGGCGTAACTTCGGGGTATTAGGGCAAACTGGTGGTGAACGGCGTTTAAATGTCGCCATCACTCGTGCTCGTCAGCAAGTCGTAATAATGTCATCAATGCCAATAGATGAAATTTCTGATTTACTAACCACTTACCGCAAACCGGAAATTCCAAGAGATTATTTACAAGGTTATCTGGCTTATGCGTTAAATGCGTGTAACCCATTAATGCAAAAAGAAAATAAAAAATTACTTAGTCGCATGTGTCATACACAGTCAGCGGTTGATAACGAAACGCTCCCGCAAAATGCGTTTGTCGATTCGGTAATGAGTTTTATTCGACAAAGTGGCTGGCAGGTGACCACCGCAAGCCAAAATGGGGTATTCCATTTTGATGGCATTGTTGAGGACCGAACCAGTGGCCGTTTGCTCATCGGTATTGAATGCGACATACCATCACACCCACTATTAAAAACAGCGCGTTCTAGGGAGCTATGGCGCAGTGCTGTTCTGGCACGAGTGATACCAGCACGCTACCGGGTTTCTATTATCGAATGGTATCAAAATCGTGATTTGGCGCAGCAACAACTGCATGATGCCATTTCTCAGGCTTTATTAACCTCATCCCTCTCTCAAATAGAGAGTCATAATCCGCAAGAAGGTGCGTTATGAGTTCATCGGTTCATCGTATAACTGTTAGGGAAATGAATGAAATTCAGTGTCGGCGTCAGCTTGCGGTAGTTAAACGTCGATTTAAACAGTGGAATGAATTGGCAAACCGCAGCCAATATCATCAGCCGCGTATTGCACAAATCAAACAAGCATACCAGCAGTTAATGGAAAATGAGGCACTGGTTGCCACATTGTCAGCACGCAATTTAAGTTTATTAAATAACCAATTGGTTGAGTTTACTGGGACACTGAATAACGAAGTACAGGAAGTTCGTGAGCAACAACTTGAAAAACAAGCGTTATTAGCCCGAACAAAAAAGTACAGAGAACATAATTTGGCTGAATTAATCGCACTGGTACATGAAAAACTGCCAAATGAGACCGAACTTCTTACGCAATTAATTTCGGCTAGTGAACTGGATGAAAACCAATCTAATAAATTAATTTTTAAAGTATTAGCTTTATTGAGTTCACAATCAACTTCACTAACACCATCGGCAGCGGCATTATTGAGCCAGCTAAAAGCACAATCTGAAGGCGTGAAGCAATTTTGGCAATCAGGCTTACCTCAAACGCCGTTTGCCAAGCAATGTGAGCAGATTCTATTGATGATTGAAAAGCTAAAACTGATGACTTCGCTTGATGAAGCTCAGCGTGCGGAACAACAACTGCTTGAGCTTGAAGAGTTTAAAGAAGGCACACAGCGCCATTTACGTGCCGATTCATTGATCATGACATTAGCTGGGCAATTGAAGTTAAGTCAGCAACGAATTGAACTTATCGATAAAATTGAACAACTTTGTGATGAATTGGCTATTTTTGCGAGTAATGAAAATGAAGCCATGATTTCGAATGCGCTAGCGAGTATACAATCAAGCTCGATAGAAGTGTTAACTGCATGGATAGATAAGCTGAATAATGCCGTAAGTACTGCAGAACAACAGGTTGTTGCCACTGCACAAAGGAAAACGGTATTAGAAGGGTTAGGAAAACTCGGTTATCAAGTTCAAGATACTGATGTTAAAGCATGGCTGGATGATGGCAAAGTGGTTGTCACACACCCTGCAACGCCGGGGTATGGACTAGAATTAGGTGGAAAACAAGCTCGTTTTCAAGCGCGTACAGTGGCTTTTTCTGCAGAGCGGGATAATTATCGAGACCAGGATGTTGATGCAATTTGGTGTAATCAGCACCAACAATTACAAGATATTATTGCTCAGACGGATGCGGAACTTGTTGTTGAGCAGGCGTTACCAGCGGGAAGTGGGGAAATGAAAGTGCATGAAACCCAATCTGAAGAGCAACGTCGTAATATTGCGGTGAACCAGTTAAAAACACGCAGTAAATAGGTATCACTAAAGAAGATTTAGTCACATATTAGGGCATTATTTAAAATAAAAAAGCTGAATTCATTATGCGTGAATTCAGCTTTTTTGTTATATCTGCCATTTATTATGCGGTATGCATACTTTGTGGGTTGGTCTGACTTCTTTTGCGTGCCAGTACTAGCTTGCTATAGAGCAGGGCTATTACAAAATAAACCGCCTGCGTAACAACAATGGTTGGCCCAGTCGTCGCATTAATGTGAAAACTCAAGATGGTTCCAATAACACTTGATGTTACAGAAGCGATGATAGCGACGACGAGCATTTTGCCGAAGCTCCGACATAGGACAAATGCAATAATTCCTGGTGAGATCAGCATGGCAATAACTAAAATGATCCCAACCGCTTGCAGTGAAGCGACAATGGTTAATGCAAGTAAAGACAGTAAACCATAATGTATCAGCTTGACGGGGAGGCCAATCACACGGGCTTGGTTTGGGTCAAAACAATAGAGCATAAAATCTTTACGTTTCAGTAAGATAATTGCAATAGTGACCCCTGCAAATAGCAATATTTGCTTAAACTCGCTATCCGTGATCCCTAAAATATCACCAAATAAAATATGTGTAAGGTGTTGTTCGGTATCTATTTTAGCAAACATAACCAAGCCGATAGCAAACATCCCAGAAAACACAATCCCCATGACGGTGTCTTCTTTTATCCGACTATTTTCTTTTAAATACCCTGTCGCGACAGCGCAGAATAAGCCAGATGCGAAGGCCCCTATCGCCAATGGGATACCGAGTAAAGAAGCAATAATGATCCCCGGCAGAACGGCATGGGAAATTGCATCACCCATCAATGACCAACCTTTCAATACTAAAAAGCAAGAAAGGATAGCGCATACGGTCCCACTAACAATGGCGGTAATCAATGCTTTTTGCATAAAAGGAAAAGCAAACGGAGCCATCAGTAAGTCAATGAAATCACTCATGAGATGCTCCTTGTCGGTGTGACTGATGCAGCCGAGCTACTTCCTTTTTTGCATTACGTTTTGAGGCAAAAATACCGTGCTTAGGTGCAAAGAAAAATGCCAACAGGAAAATAATAGTTTGTAGTGTAACAATTAACCCACCTGTAGCACCGTTGAGGAAATAACTGATATAAGCACCAACAGCACTGGTTACGGTACCAATTGTGACTGAAATAATGAGTAAACGTTTAAACTGGTCGGTCAATAAATAGGCGGTTGCCCCCGGAGTGACGACCATTGCGATAACAAGGATTGCACCAACTGTTTGTAGGGCTGCAACAGTACAAGCACTTAATAATGTAAAGAAAATAATTTTTAGGCGTAATGGGTTCAAGCCAATTGAACGAGCGTGGCTTTCATCGAAAAAAACGGCTAATAAATCTTTCCATAAGCACAGCAGTACAATGAATGAAATGCCAATAATAATTTCTACTTGTAATACGTCAGAATCCGCAATACCTAAAATATTACCAAAAATAATACTTTGTACATTCACAGATGTTGGGTTCAATGAAACAATCAACAAACCTGCTGCGAAAAAAGTAGAGAAAATAAAGCCAATGACAGCATCTTCACGTAAACGAGTTAGATGCTTTATTAATGTCATGGCCAGTGCCGCGAGGATCCCAGTAAAAAAGGCTCCAGCCGCATAGGGCAAACCTAAAGCATAAGCACCAGCTACCCCAGGAACAACAGAGTGGGAGAGCGCATCTCCCATTAATGACCAGCCTTTCAACATCAAATACGCCGATAAAAACGCACAGACAGCACCAACAATGGCGCTGACCCAAATAGCTTTTATCATAAAATCATATTCAAAGGGCTGTAATAACATCTCAATCATTCGGAACCCTTAGCTTGGTTTTTTCGAACGGGCGCATCATGGTCATGACCATAGAATACAGCCGCTCTTTCATCATCGGTAATGACAGTGACAGAGCGAGGGTCATCATCGTCATGAAGCTCTTGACCTGACAGGTTAATATGACGCAATACACCGCCGAAAGCTTGCTGCAGGTTTCGTTGCGTAAATGTTGTTTCTGTAGGTCCACTCGCTAAAACAGTGCGATTGATTAAGATAACGTGGTCGCAAAACTCAGGCACACTACCCAAGTTATGAGTTGAAACGAGGATTAGATGGCCTTCGTCACGCAAACTACGCAGCAGGTCAATAATGGCATTTTCAGTTTTAACATCAACCCCAGTAAAGGGTTCATCAAGGAGTAAAACTTTACCTTCTTGTGCGAGCGCCCGCGCTAAAAAAACTCGTTTTTTCTGACCGCCTGAAAGTTCGCCTATTTGGCGATGTTCAAGGCCTGCAAGGTCAACCCGTTCTAATGCCATTTTGACCGCATCTTTATCGGCTTGTTTAGGGATGCGGAAAAAACCCATTTTGCCGTAACGGCCCATCATCACAACATCAGAAACGAGAACGGGGAAATTCCAGTCAACTTCCTCTGTTTGTGGGACGTATGCGATCACATTTTCTTTAAGCGCGGTTTTTATCGGCTGATCATTTAATGTCACACTGCCAGAAGATGGGGTGACAAGCCCCATAATGGTTTTAAATAACGTTGACTTGCCACTACCATTTACGCCAACTAAGGCACAAATAGAGCCACCAGAGATAGTAAAGCTTGCGTCATAGATAGCGGTGTGACCATTATTATATGTCACAGTCGCATCATCGACGATAAGATTCGGGTGTTCGAATTGACTTGAGTGATTCATATTACTGTGAAAATCCTTTCGCTATCGTGTCTACAGTCGTATTTAAAAGGTCTATATATGTTGGTACTGGGCCATCGGCAGTTGATAATGAATCAACATATAACACGCCACCGTATTTTGCCCCGGTTTCTTTACTGACTTGGCGAGCAGGTTTATCAGAAATGGTACTTTCACTGAATACCACAGGGATGTTGTATTTACGGACAGTATCAATCACTTTTTTCACTTGCTGAGGAGAGCCTTGCTCTTCTGCATTGATTGGCCACAAATACACCTCTTTAAAGCCGTAATCTTTCGTTAAATAGCTAAATGCGCCTTCACTTGAGACTAACCAACGTTCATTTTCTGGAATGCGATTTAAACGTTCACGTAAAGGGGCATCAAGTTCAGCAATTTGTTGCGCATATTTTTTAGCATTGGCATTATATGTTTCTGCATTTTCAGGATCATATTTGACCAGAGCTTGACGAATATTTTCAATATAAATTTTAGCATTGGCAGGAGACATCCATGCATGTGGGTTTGGATTGTCTTTATATTCACCTTCACGGATTGGCATTGGCTCAATACCCTCAGTGACTACGACTGCAGGAACATTTTTGAAATTTTCAAAGAAACGTTGGAACCAAACTTCCAAATTCATCCCATTCCATAAGATTAAATCTGCATCATAGGCTTTCATAATATCTTTAGGAGTCGGTTGATAACCGTGAATTTCCGCACCAGGCTTCGTTATAGACTCGACAATTGCTGCATCTCCAGCTACATTTTGAGCGATATCTTGAATAATGGTAAAAGTGGTTACGACTTTAAACTTTTTAGCAAAAGCAGGTTGGCTAAAAAAGATGACTGCTACCAAAGCAAACATACTGGTTAGTAAAGGTGCAGATAATCGAGATACGTTCTTCTTCATAAAAGTTGACCCTGACATTATTGGTTTAGCGTTTTTTAACATACAGTTGTTAAGGTTTATAACAATTATATTTTATATCCTAATTGATAATGATTATCAATATCAATTGTGAAAAATAAATACAAACAGTGTGGAATAGCATTATTCGTCATTATAGGCTTCTAAGTCCCATGGCTATTTGTATGACTAAAACACGTCCTGAAGTAAAAGTTAAGTAAAAATTATTTTATTTTTCTTAGGATTAGTTATTCTGCCATCGGCTTCCATCGTAGAGGATTCGACAGTGAGAAAAATAATTGGCGGTACTTTTATGCTACTGCTACTAGCAGGTTGTTCAAGCGAGCCAGATAGGCCTGTAACAAAACAGCGAATGTTAGAGCCTACAGGGCCAATAGCCACACAAAATACGACATTTCCAAGAACGCCTTTTGATGAATTTATTCGTGATTCTGCGGTTCGTTATAGTGTTGATGAAGCTTTAATTAGGGCTATTATTGAGGTCGAATCCAATTTTAGGCCTGAAGTTGTCAGTAAATCCAACGCAATAGGTTTGATGCAGATTAAAGCTTCGACAGCGGGGCGTGACGCATACCGTTACCAAGGGAAGTCAGGGGAGCCGAGTACTCGTGACCTAAAAGATCCACAAAAAAATATTGATATTGGCACAGCCTATATTCGTATTTTAAGGGAACAGCACCTTGCTGGAATAAGCCACCCTCAGACGTTATATTATGCAACTGTTGTCGCTTATGTGAACGGGGCTGGAGCGTTATTAAGAACATTTGATAATGATAAGGGTAGGGCGATTGCAATGATTAACAGCTTATCGCCGGAAGAATTTTATCAACATGTACAAACAAAACATCCTGCACCGCAAGCCCCACGCTATTTGTGGAAAGTTAAAAATGCTTACAATGCATTAGCTATGTCTTATTGATATTCACGCATTAAGTGTGGGAGTTGCGCGACAATTTCAACAATTCCGTTGATTACAAATTGCACTCCCATACAGATTAATAAAAATCCCATCACCCGTGCGATTGCATCAATACCGCTATTTCCTAGCCACCTCATAATAGAAGTTGCGCCTCTTAAACCAATCCAAACGATGAGACTTGCAATAAAAAAGGTAATTACGGGGGCGACTTTTAAAACCCATGGGGCAAAACTAACATTACCTTGTAATGATGCAGTGGAGCTGATGATCATAGCAATAGTACCAGGGCCTGCGGTACTTGGCATAGCAAGAGGAACAAAGGCAATGCTAGGTGATTCTTGGCGTTTTTTAGGGACATTTGGATCATCAAGGGCATTGGCGGTTGGGTCTTCCCCAACATCACTGCTAGGAAACAGCATGCCAAATCCAATAAATGCCACAATTAGCCCGCCTGCAATTCGCAGTCCTGGTATTGATATTCCAAATGTGTTCATGACTAATTGGCCTGCATAAAAAGCGATTGTCATGATTGCGAATACATAAATAGAAGCCAATAACGATTGATGGTCACGCTGCTCTTTTGTCATATTAGCAGAGATGCTTAACATGACTGCAATTGCAGTTAAAGGGTTGGCGAGAGGAAGTAACAGTACCAGACCAATACCAACGGCTTGAAATAGCTCAAGAAAATTTGTCATGGAAGTTAGATTCAAGCTCCTGATTAATGTGAATAAAATACCTTATCTCAAATGATAGCAAAATTTCTTATAGATCTGTAGGTTAGCATTTATATCTAGTGAGATATTTTATGGTAGGAGGTGGTTAGCATACTGATGAGTAAGAGTTAATATTAACTATCATTTATTAGTTTGTAGATAATAAGAGTTGTTCACATTAATTGTGGATAACAATGGCTTTCATCTGTGAATAACTTATTTTATTTGTTAAATAACAGCAAGATGAGTGATTGTGGTAAAAGTATTCAATTTTTAAAGGCAAAAAAAAACCTTTTTATGGGGGATAAAAAGGTTAAGGGCATTTCGTAACAGGTTGTCTTTAAGTTGATATGGGATACAGTATATCTGCTGCAATGTTATTTACTGATAATTTATGTAAATTCATTAAAAGAATTCACGATGACATGCAAATAAGGAGGAAAAGAATATGTTAAACGGAATCAACCATTTAACTTTAGCTGTAACTAATAAAATGCCGCCAAGAAAAACCGTATGAAGAAATGAAATTTTATTAAAAAGAGTTATGGATTTCTTTACAAAGGATTTTTAGTTTTAAAAATAGCTTTACGCAGAGTTGGTTATCCTATTTTCAGTTAATTTTGAGTAATAGGAAAAAGAATGAAAAAACTTATAGCGACATTAGCCGGGGCGTCGATGCTATTAGTTTTGGCTGCCGCCATGTTACTAATCGTTTTTCCTCAGCAGTGGAAGCAAAGCATTTATCCGAATATATCCCAAGTCTTACCAACATCGCTCAGTGCTATTTTACCGCAGAGTTTAGCCAGTAATGATATTTGTAATAGTCTAGAGGATAACCTGCAAAGTTTTACTGATTATCTTAAAGTGAATCAGGACATTGTTGATGTAAAGGGAATGAATAGTTTAGATGAACAACTTGCCAATATTCAAACCAGAATTGATTCCATGCCCAGTGATGTACGAAATTTAGTTTGCCAGCAAGAATATAGTAAATTAGAAGGTTTAAAGAGTGTGTTTTCCTTAACTCCCAATAACTAATTATTTTTGTAGTTAATATCACTCCTCTATATGTTCCTCCACTCAAATTTATATATTCATTTATGCTATGCTAATAGCATCATTTTGGCTTACAGGTAACGCAATGAATATATTTAAATTGCCATTATTGAATTGGTTAGTCGCTAATGGGGTCGCTGTATATTTTCTTTCCAAGCAAGGTCTTTTAGACTGGACGTTTTCTGGTTGGATGGGAATTTTAGGTATATTAATTGCACTGGAGAGTGTGAGTTGGGTCGCGACGAGTCTTTACTACTTTTATAAACATAAAACATCACCAAATCCTACGGTTAAGGCAACGCATTTAGTGACTAACGGGCCTTACCGATTTTCACGTAATCCAATGTATTTAGCTTTTACATCAATGAGCTTGGCTTTAGCTTTCTTTTCACATTCTCCTTATTTTTTGGTCGCAGGGTTAGTATTTTGGCTGATTACTGATTTATACACGATCCCACAGGAAGAACGTTTTTTATCTGCATCATTTAAGAAGGAGTGGGAAAAATATAGCAAGCAAACGAGACGTTGGTTATAGATTGGTGGAAATGAGACGCTTTATCATTTAATCTGTTTTGTATACTTCAAATTTAGAATTTACGCAAAACATATTAAGGATAATCATGAACTATCAGGTGGTGCCATTTTGGATATACTCCAGTAAACTCGCATGTTTTATAATGTTCAGCGTATTTTTTGCTTTTTTTTCGGTAAGTGGTTTTATACTTTATTTATTTACCATCGGGGTTGTTTGGGCTGTCGTAGTCTCATTTAAAATTCATGGAATGAAGGAAAAAGGAATAGTCTTAAAAAATAGCGATACATCTGATTGGATGGTATATGTGAATGGTATTCCAGTCCAAGAAAGAAGACAAACTCTCTCCAATCCCTGTTTTGCAACGATACAGCATGCGAAGTCATTCTTTAGTATTGCCTTTATTATTCGGGCGTTAATTCAAATTATCTTTTGTATTTATTTATTTTGGCAAATAGAGAAATTAGATAATATTTATGTACTATTACTCTCGTTAATAGCCACTTTCTATATCATTTACTCTTTATGGAAATCAATTCAATCGGTTATTACTCTTCAACAAAATAAGATAATCAGCGAAGAGATAATTGCACCTAGTGGATCCCATTGGTATCGCGTGTTTTTTGAGCAAAAAGAGAAACTATTTCCTGCATTAGATAACTTATTTGCCATTTAATCGGGAAGGTATTGATTTTTCATATGAAGAAGAACAATTAGCGGCATTACGCTATCACCATAAAATAGGTCTGTGTTATCATTAGTAGTTGAGTTACTCACGATGTAACGAAATAGGGTACTTAAATTGCCCATATTTGTGTACATGTCTTGCATTGTGAAGTGAGAAATCGTTAGTAACGTATTGATTTATAACTTTGGAATAATCAAGCAAGTGATCTTTCGTGTGGGTCACCACTGCTGATAAGGATTTTTTAATGCCTGTTATTACTCTTCCTGATGGAAGTCAGCGTCAGTTTGACCACCCCGTTTCTGTGATGGATGTTGCTCGTGACATCGGCGCAGGTTTAGCTAAAGCCTGTATTGCAGGACGAATTAATGGCGAACGTGTCGATGCATGTGAAATAATTGAACATGATGCAAACGTATCCATTATTACGAGTAAAGATGAAGACGGACTCGAAATTATTCGTCACTCTTGTGCTCACCTGTTAGGTCATGCAATTAAACAACTATGGCCAAACACGAAAATGGCGATTGGCCCTACTATCGATAATGGTTTTTACTATGATGTCGATTTAGACCATATGCTGACGCAGGAAGACTTGGAAAAGCTTGAAAAGCGTATGCTTGAGCTTGCCAAAACAGATTATGATGTGGTGAAAAAACGCGTTTCTTGGAGCGAAGCTCGTGAAACTTTCGTTGCCCGTGGCGAAGACTATAAAGTTGAAATTTTAGATCAAAATATTAGCCAAGATGACCGCCCTGGTTTATATCATCACGAAGAATATGTTGATATGTGTCGTGGTCCACACGTACCGAATATGCGTTTTTGCCACCATTTTAAATTACAGAAAGTGGCTGGCGCATACTGGCGTGGTAACAGCGATAACAAAATGCTGCAACGTATTTACGGCACCGCATGGGCCGATAAAAAACAATTAGCGGCCTATTTATTACGTTTAGAAGAAGCAGCTAAGCGCGACCACCGTAAAATTGGTAAACAATTAGATTTATACCATATGCAAGAAGAAGCGCCAGGTATGGCATTCTGGCATAATGACGGTTGGACAATTTTCCGTGAGCTGGAAACCTTTGTACGCACTAAACTGAAAGCTTATAACTATCAAGAAGTTAAAGGTCCATTCATGATGGACCGCGTGCTGTGGGAAAAAACAGGTCACTGGGATAACTATAAAGACGCGATGTTTACGACTTCTTCTGAAAACCGTGAATATTGTGTGAAACCAATGAACTGCCCAGGTCACGTACAGATTTTCAACCAAGGTTTGAAATCATACCGTGACTTACCATTGCGTATGGCAGAGTTTGGTAGCTGTCACCGTAATGAGCCATCAGGTGCACTGCACGGCTTAATGCGTGTGCGTGGCTTTACTCAAGATGATGCACATATCTTCTGTACTGAAGAGCAAATCTTAAGCGAAGTAACTAGCTGTATTGAAATGATTTATGATGTTTACGCAACTTTCGGTTTCGAAAAAATTGTCGTAAAACTATCAACCCGTCCTGAAAAACGTATCGGTACTGACGAGATGTGGGATAGGGCGGAAGAAGACTTAGCGAATGCACTGAAATCAAAAGGTATTGAGTTTGAATACCAACCAGGTGAAGGCGCATTTTATGGTCCGAAAATCGAGTTTACACTGTACGACTGCCTTGACCGTGCATGGCAATGTGGTACTGTCCAGTTAGACTTCTTCTTACCGGGCCGTTTAACAGCTTCCTATGTAGGTGAAAATAACGAACGTATCGTTCCTGTTATGATCCACCGTGCAGTGTTAGGTTCACTAGAACGCTTCATTGGTATCTTAACAGAAGAGTATGCAGGCTTTTTCCCAACATGGTTAGCACCACAGCAAGTGGTTGTAATGAACATTACTGATAGCCAAGCAGATTATGTTCAAGAATTAGTAAGCAAGCTGCAAAGTGTTGGCATTCGTGCGAAAGCGGACTTACGTAACGAGAAAATCGGCTTTAAGATCCGTGAACACACGCTGCGTCGCGTCCCTTACATGTTAGTATGTGGTGATAAAGAAGTTGAATCAGGTAAAGTTGCTGTACGTACCCGTCGTGGTAAAGACTTAGGCAGCCTTGATGTCAACGAATTCATGACAAAACTGCTTGAAGAGATCCGCAGTCGTCAACTCAATCAGATGGAGGAATAAGGTATTAAAGGCGGAAAAAAACTCCCAACGGCGCGCCCAAATCGTATTAACGATGAAATTCGCGCAACAGAAATCCGTGTCACTGGTTTAGACGGTGAGCAACTTGGTGTAATGAGTGTGCGTGAAGCCCTCTTTAAAGCAGAAGAAGCAGGTGTCGACTTAGTCGAAATCAGCCCAAATGCTGAGCCACCAGTTTGTCGTATCATGGACTACGGTAAATATCTTTATGAGAAAAGCAAATCTCAAAAAGAACAAAAGAAAAAACAAAAAGTTGTTCAAGTGAAGGAAATTAAATTCCGTCCGGGAACAGACGAAGGCGACTACCAAGTTAAACTACGTAGTTTAATTCGCTTTTTGGAAGATGGTGACAAAGCTAAAGTGACACTGCGTTTCCGTGGTCGCGAAATGGCTCACCAACAGATTGGCTTAGAAGTGCTTAACCGCATCAAAACCGATCTGGATGAACTGGCATCAGTAGAATCATTCCCATCAAGGATTGAAGGACGCCAGATGATCATGGTATTGGCACCAAAGAAAAAATAATTAAGCCAGTATGGTTATAGCGAAGTAATTGCTAGAGTCGAGCAGCGCTCATTTGGGCGCTGCTTCTCTATTTTATTTGTCTTATCTAATGAATAAAAATAATTGCTTCAATGCTACAAATTTCCCTCAAAATCCAAGTTTTCAAACAGTTCAGTGTGATTTATTGCAAGATTTACTTGAGTAATCCGGCAAGAAGCATTAAAATCCGCGGTCGAATCACTTTGTCAGCGCATAGCGCATAAAGACAAACAAAGAATATCGTACACGCGTCAAGTAGTAACTATTGAGTGACGAGTGTATTTGCTTGAGAGAAGCAAATCTCTTTATCCAATTGGAGGAATGAAGTATTAAAGGCGGAAAAAGAATCCCAACAACACGTCCAAATCGTATCAATGATGAAATTCGTGTTCCAGAGGTCCGTTTAACGGGTTTAGACGGTGAACAGTTAGGCATCATGAGCGCACGCGAAGCGCTTGAAAAAGCTGAAGAAGCAGGTGTAGACCTAGTAGAAATCAGCCCAAATGCTGAACCGCCAGTTTGTCGTATCATGGATTACGGCAAATTCCTTTATGAGAAGAGCAAATCTCAAAAAGAGCAAAAAAAGAAACAAAAAGTTGTTCAGGTGAAGGAAATTAAATTCCGCCCTGGTACAGATGAAGGTGATTATCAGGTCAAACTACGCAACCTGACTCGCTTTCTGGAAGATGGTGATAAAGCTAAAGTTACACTGCGTTTTCGCGGTCGTGAAATGGCTCACCAGCAGATCGGTCTGGAAATGCTTAACCGCATCAAAGCTGATCTGGAAGAACTGGCATCCGTGGAGTCTTTCCCTTCAAGAATTGAAGGGCGTCAGATGATCATGGTGCTGGCACCGAAGAAGAAATAATTAGGCCTGCAAGTAATACTCGTTTATAGCAATATAGATGTTATTCGCCTAATTAATTCGTAGTTAATCACAATGCGAAGTTGGAAATAAAAGAAATGCCAAAGATTAAAACTGTACGTGGCGCAGCAAAGCGCTTTAAAAAAACTGCAGGCGGTGGCTTTAAGCGTAAGCATGCAAACCTTCGTCACATCCTGACTAAAAAGTCAACTAAGCGTAAACGCCATTTACGTCCGAAAGGAATGGTATCTAAGGGCGATCTGGGTCTGGTAGTTGCTTGCCTGCCTTACGCATAAGTAAACAATTTAGTTAATATAAGATAAAGACGATAGGAGATAGCTTATGGCTCGCGCAAAACGTGGTGTAATCGCCCGTGCACGTCACAAAAAAATTCTGAAGCAAGCGAAAGGTTACTATGGTGCACGTTCACGTGTTTACCGCGTAGCATTTCAAGCGGTAATCAAAGCTGGTCAATACGCTTACCGTGACCGCCGTCAACGTAAACGTCAGTTCCGTCAACTGTGGATCGCACGTATCAACGCTGCGGCTCGTCAGAACGGTCTGTCTTACAGCCGCTTCATCAATGGCTTGAAAAAAGCTTCAATTGAAATCGACCGTAAGATCTTAGCAGACATCGCAGTTTTCGATAAAGCAGCATTCACTGCTTTAGTTGAAAAAGCGAAAGGCGCTTTAGCTTAATTGTTTGCTTGGAAAGAGGAGGGAAACTTCCTCTTTTCATTTATAGCTATTTGTGTTAATACTTTAGATACAGTTAGTTATTGAGAGTTTACTACATGCATTCTGTGATTTTTCGTTTCTTTTTTTACTTTAGCACCTGAATTTCGGGGGCTTTTTCGCGTAAATAGAAAAAAGAAATGAAAAGTTACGCTAAAGCCTCCTTAGGGAGGCTTTTTCATTTCTAGTTTTAGATTAAGTACAGTAAAATCAGTTAAGTATTCATTCATTACCAAATAGAATGTGAAGCTTAATATATATAGTGAATAACTAGCAAAAAGACCAAGTGGTCATAAAGGGGAAACAATGCCACATCTCGCTGAGTTGGTTGCACAGGCAAAAGCAGCCATTGAACAGGCCCAAGATGTTGCTACGTTGGAATCAGTGCGTGTTGAATATTTAGGCAAGAGCGGCCATTTCACACTACAGATGAAAACGTTGCGTGATCTGCCTGCTGAGGAACGCCCAGCAGCAGGGGCTGTGATAAATGAAGCTAAAGTACAGGTTCAAGATGCACTGAACGCCCGTAAGGACGCGATGCAAGCTGAAATTCTTAATGCACGTCTAGTATCAGAAAAAATTGATGTGTCATTACCTGGGCGTCGTATGGAAAATGGTGGGTTACACCCAGTGACCCGTACAATTCAGCGAATTGAAGAGTTTTTTGGCGAATTAGGTTTCTCTGTTGAAACTGGTCCAGAAATCGAAGATGACTATCATAACTTTGATGCGTTAAATATACCTGCTCACCATCCCGCGCGTGCTGACCATGATACTTTTTGGTTTGATGCAAAACGCTTACTGCGTACGCAAACATCGGGTGTACAAATCCGTACAATGAATGGCCAACAACCACCGATTCGTATCATTGCTCCTGGTCGTGTATATCGTAATGATTACGACCAAACGCATACACCAATGTTCCATCAAACAGAAGGCCTGATTGTTGATAAAGATATCAGCTTTACCAATCTAAAAGGCACATTGCATGATTTCTTGAATAACTTCTTTGAAGAGGAAGTTCAAGTACGTTTCAGACCATCATATTTCCCATTCACCGAACCTTCAGCGGAAGTTGATGTTATGGGTAAAAATGGTAAATGGTTAGAAGTATTAGGCTGCGGAATGGTGCATCCAAATGTATTGCGCAATGTAGGTATTGACCCTGAAGTCTACTCTGGATTTGCCTTTGGTATGGGGATGGAGCGCTTAACAATGTTGCGTTACGGTGTTTCTGACCTACGTGCATTCTTCGAAAATGATCTTCGTTTCCTCAAACAGTTTAAATAAGGCGGGTCTATCTCATGAAATTCAGTGAACTATGGTTACGCGAATGGGTAAACCCGGCGATCAGTAGTGAAGCATTATCAGACCAAATCACCATGGCGGGCCTTGAAGTTGATGGTGTTGAAGGTGTAGCAGGTCAATTTAACGGTGTTGTGGTAGGTGAAGTGGTTGAGTGCGGCCAACACCCAAATGCAGACAAACTGCGCGTGACAAAAGTTAACGTTGGTGGTGAGCGTTTACTCGACATCGTATGTGGTGCTCCAAACTGTCGTCAAGGTCTTAAAGTTGCTGTCGCAACGGTAGGTGCAGTATTACCGGGTGATTTTAAAATTAAAGCGGCAAAACTGCGAGGCGAACCTTCTGAGGGGATGTTGTGTTCCTACTCAGAACTCGGTGTTTCTGATGACCATAGTGGGATCATCGAATTACCTTTAGATGCAACAATTGGAACAGATATCCGTGAATATCTGAAACTGGATGATAATGCGATTGAAATTAGCATAACGCCTAACCGTGCCGATTGTTTAAGTATTCTAGGTGTTGCGCGTGACGTTGCTGTTATTAATAAATTAGCGCTATCTGAACCTGCAATTAACACAGTACCTGTAACCACTAAAGATACTTTCCCAATTCGTGTTGAAGCACCAAATGCTTGTCCTCGCTTCGTTGGTCGTGTAATCAAAAATATTGATGTATCGGCTCCAACTCCAATGTGGATGAAGGAAAAGTTACGTCGTGGTGGCGTACGTTCGATTGATGCGGTAGTTGATATTACTAACTATGTATTATTAGAACTGGGTCAACCTCAACATGCTTACGATTTAGACCGCTTAGACGGCGCGATAGTCGTTCGTATGGCAAAAGAAGGTGAAAAACTGGTTCTGCTCGATAGCAGTGAAGCGACATTAAAATCAGACACATTAGTGATTGCTGACGAATCAAAAGCATTAGGTATTGCAGGTATTTTTGGCGGTGAACACTCTGGTGTTAATACTGAAACCAAAAATATTCTGTTAGAGTGTGCGTTTTTTGACCCATTATCAATTACAGGTCGTGCGCGTAATTACGGTTTGCACACAGATGCTTCACATCGTTTCGAACGTGGTGTTGACCCTCAATTGCAGTTTAAAGCCATTGAGCGTGCTACAGCGTTAATTGTTGAGATTTGTGGCGGTGAAGTTGGTGAGATCATTAATGTCACTAATGAACAACATTTACCGAAAGCGGCAAATATCAAACTGACTCGTCAAAAATTAGACCGCTTAATTGGTCATTTTATTGAAGATGAATTAGTGACTGATATCTTAACTCGCTTAGGTTGTGAGGTGACGGTTTCTGCTAATACATGGGATGTTGTTGCTCCAAGCTGGCGCTTCGATATGCAAATCGAAGAAGACTTAGTGGAAGAAGTGGCACGTGTCTATGGTTACAACAGCATTCCAGACGTACCGCTACGTGCTGATTTGATCATGACAGATCACAAAGAAGCTAACTTGCCATTGAAGCGCATTAAAGCGATGTTAGTCGACCGTGGTTATCAAGAAGCCATCACTTACAGCTTTGTTGATCCTAAAATTCAAACGTTATTACATCCTCAGCAAGAAGCATTAGCTTTACCTAACCCAATTTCTGCTGATATGTCTGCAATGCGCTTGTCATTGTTGACTGGTTTATTAGGTACTGTTGTCTATAATCAGAATCGTCAACAAAATAGAATTCGTTTATTTGAGACAGGTCTGCGCTTTATTCCTGATAATCAAGCAGAATATGGAATTCGCCAAGAACCTATGCTGGCAGGGGTCATTACAGGTAACAGATTTGAAGAACATTGGTCATTAGATAAACAAGTTGTTGACTTCTTTGACTTAAAAGGTGATCTTGAAGCTGTTTTTGAATTGACTGGGAAACTAAATCAAATTACATTTAAATCTGAGGCACATCCTGCATTACATCCAGGTCAAAGTGCTGGGATTTATCTGGGTAATGAACACATTGGCTTTATCGGTGTTGTTCACCCAGAGTTAGAACGTAAACTCGATTTAAATGGTCGTACGGTGGTGTTTGAGGTTCGTAGTGATGCGATAGCACAACGTGTCATCCCTGAAGCTAAGGCGATTTCACGCTATCCGTCGAACCGCCGCGACATCGCTGTAGTCGTGCCAGAAAATGTCGCCGCTGCAGAAGTTTTGGCAGAGTGTAAAAAAGTTGGCATAAATCATATAGTTGGCATAAACTTGTTTGATGTGTATTGTGGTGAGGGGATAGCGGACGGTTACAAGAGCCTTGCTATCAGTCTTGTCTTCCAAGATACCCAAGGTACGATGGAAGAAGAAGAGATTACCGCTACCGTTGATCTGTGTGTTGCTGCGTTAAAACAGCGATTCCAAGCCTCCTTGAGGGACTAATCCTATGGCGCTTACTAAAGCTGAAATGTCAGAAAATTTGTTTGAAAAACTGGGTGTTAGCAAACGTGATGCTAAAGACCTTGTCGAAACTTTCTTTGAAGAGGTTCGCCTTTCCTTAGAAAACGGTGAGCAAGTAAAATTATCTGGGTTCGGTAACTTTGATTTACGTGATAAAAATCAACGTCCTGGACGTAACCCAAAAACTGGGGAAGATATTCCAATTACTGCACGCCGTGTTGTTACTTTCCGCCCAGGGCAAAAATTAAAAAGCCGTGTGGAAAAAGCAACTCCGAAAGAGTAATTATATCGTTTGATATGAAAAAGACCGCCTAGGCGGTCTTTTGTTTTTACTAAAAGTGCAGAGTTAGTATTTATTAGCCATATAAGTAGCAATAGCTTCAAAATAATGGGTAGACATATTTTCTCTTAAAGTTATGTCTTCTGGTTTAGTGTTCTTTGAAAAGGTATTTGCAGGTATGAGTAGAGCTTTTGCTGCAATAGCGAGATTATGTGCAGACATTTTATTTTTGTCTGAGTTTTTTACTATCCCAGCAATTAGAGGGGCTAGTGTTTGAGCTAAGGGTGATTTCATTACTTCGCTGTGCTTTAATACTGAAGCTTTCCATTGACTAGAATTCTCTGTGATTTCATCGAAAAGATAGCGAATTAGTTTTCTAGTATGTTCGTTACATCCACCTAAATCTTCTGCTTTTGAAACTTGTTGTTTGAATATCTGTGCTTTTTGTTGAGTGAAAATGTTAAATTCTAACATTTCAATTATTTTCAGTAACGCATTGTGATTTTCTGATTTTTCTGTGAATATTTCTCCTACTTTAACTTTCAACAGATTGAGGTAGTCTTCGTGATGTTGATTCATGAGCAAACTCATTCTATTTTCTTCTGAGGGAAAATTACTATTTACTTCAGAGCATAAAGATTTTAACGCCCCTGCTAGGTTACAAGTATCTAAATCAGCTAAATTTGATTTATTAATATTATCTTTTATAAATTGCATGGCTGTTTCTTGACCTGGAATTCGAAAAATTCCTTCCGTTGATAGGGCGTTATTTTTTTCAATTAGGATTTTAACTAGTGTTTGTATAATAGGTGGTTTTGTTTCTAACAGAGAGACTTCATGTGGCGAAAGTGCGTTTCTGCTAACGGTATCAGAAATAGTACTGTTTACTAATTTTTCTTGTTCTGTCAATGCCTTGAACTTTACATTTTCTATATTTATAGGTTCGAAATTGTGATTTGAGACGAAACCAAAGAAACTTTTGCAGCTATTTATTATTTTCTTTATGGATGCAAAAAACCCCTTTCTTTCGCTATATACAGTCTCTATTGGTTGGGCTGGTTGTAGGTTAAATGATTTAAGCCTAGGATGAAGATTTGTATTTGATGTAGTACCCATATAATTTCCTTTTGATGAGGTCGTTAAATTATGCAGGAGCATAAGATTATTGTTATCGCTTTGCTTACATAAAAAGCTATAATTTCCTGACTTAATGAAAAATAAGAAAAAATTCAATGGATCAGCAACTTGAAAATTTGCATCATCAACAGCGATGTTCCGACTTAAAGCTAATTAGTCTATTGAGTGCTTTGCTGATTACTGCTGTGCTATTTTCTCTGTGTGCAGGTGAAGTGTGGTTACCACCAACACAATGGATGAGTGATGCAGGACACATGTTCGTGGGACAAATTCGTTTTCCCCGCACACTTGCGGTGATTGTTATTGGCGCAGCTCTTGCAGTCACAGGGGCTATCATGCAAGCCTTATTTGAAAACCCCTTGGCCGAGCCTGGCTTATTGGGGGTAAGTAACGGTGCAGGTGTTGCTGTGGTGCTGGCTGTATTATTGTCTTCAGGCGTGACGCACTATTGGCTATTAAGTATTAGCGCAATTATGGGAGCACTATTTTTTACCTCCATATTGCTCTATTTTGCTCGCCGTAAAAACTTGAATAATTCAAGTTTATTGCTTGTTGGTGTTGCTCTGGGCGTGATTAGTGGCGCCTGTATGACATGGATGGTGTACATGAGCAGCAACCTTGATTTGCGACAGTTACTCTATTGGATGATGGGGAGTTTTAGTGGGGTTGATTGGCGACAATTTGGTCTTGTTATTGGTTGCTTGCCATTTTTAATTTGGGTGCTTTTCCAAGGAAATATACTGAATTACCTTTCATTAGGAACGGTACAAGCCTATCAATTAGGTATCTCAATTCATAAATGGCGTTTTATATTGATTATTATTAGCGGTGTATTAATTGGTCTCAGCGTTGCTATTGCGGGGGCGATTAGCTTTATTGGCTTAGTTATTCCTCATATATTGAGATTAAGTGGTTTAACAGATAACCGCGTATTATTGGTTGGTTCTGCAGTGGCAGGGGCATTAGGGTTATTAACAGCAGATATTCTGTCTCGGTTATTAATCGCCAATGCGGAAGTTCCCATTGGTGTTATTACGGCAACCTTAGGGGCCCCGGTATTTATTTTCTTGTTAATTCGTCACCAACAATGGCGGTAAAAATGATGGAAAATAAATTAATTATTGATATTAAAAATATTACTATCGATACACGCTTGGTCAATGTTTCAGCTCAAGTGCTAGCTGGTGAACAAATTCATATATTGGGTGCCAATGGGGCCGGAAAAAGTACATTATTAGCTGCGATAAGCGGTTATTTGCCTGTAGGTGGCGATATTTTAATTGGTGGACGAAGCATACGGCAATATCATATTGCTCAATTGAGCCAACAACGTGCTTATCTTTCACAATTAGTTAGTTACATTCCAATACTCAAAGTTTTTCAATATGTTGGCCTGTTTTCACCTAACACAGTGTTTTCTGCTGGTGTTTTTGAGCGTTTATGTGGCGATTTTCAACTAACATCATTATTAAGTAAACCTATTAACCAACTCTCGGGTGGTGAATGGCAAAGAGTCCGAATTGTAGCAGCATTTTTGCAGGTCTGGGATAAACAGCAATGCGAGGGGAAATTTATATTATTGGATGAGCCGACCAATAATTTAGATATTATTCAGCAAGCAATGCTTGATAAATGGATTAAATATTTTTGTGATTGCTTAGGAACCGTTATAATGAGTGGTCATGATCTTAGCCATTCGTATAAAAATGCATCTTGTATTTGGATGATAAAACAAGGACAGTTAGTCGCAGTAGGGAAACCAGAATGTATAATGACAGAAAAAAATTTATCTGACATATTTATGTCTGAAATTAAGTTAAGCCACAGTGCATCTCACCGGGTGTGGCAGGTTATAAATTTAACGGATAAGCAATAAGGTGTTTTTATCACTTATTTTTGCATGATAATCCCGCAATGTTTGCAGGTGTTGAGGTTCGGTTAAAGTATAATTAACTAGAATATTCTATTCACAATGAAAACTAGGCTATAAACAATATGAGCAATTTCTTACCATTTTCAAAACCGGCAATCGGTGATGAAGAGGTCAAGGCAGTTGAAAAAGTTCTGCGTTCAGGCTGGATAACTACAGGCCCACAGAATCATCAATTAGAAGAAGATTTTTGTAAGCGTTATGGCTGTAAGCATGCGATTGCACTTTCTTCTGCAACAGCGGGGATGCATGTTGTCTTAATGGCATTAGGTATTGGCCCTGGTGATGAAATTATTACACCATCACAAACATGGGTTTCTACGATTAACATGATTGAATTGCTTGGTGCAACCCCTGTGATGATTGATGTTGATCGTGACACATTAATGATCCAACCCGATGCCGTAGAAAAAGCGTTAACAGAAAAAACAAAGGCCATTATCCCAGTTCATTATGCGGGGGCTCCTTGTGATCTTGACGCATTGCGTTTGATTGCTCAAAAAGCCGGTGTAGCTTTAATCGAAGATGCAGCACATGCAGTGGGTACTCGTTATAAAGATGAGTGGATTGGCGAAAAGGGAACGTCTATTTTCTCTTTTCATGCCATCAAAAATGTCACCTGTGCGGAAGGGGGATTAGTCGCAACAGATGATGACAAGCTCGCTCAGCGTGTACGAACGCTTAAGTTTCACGGTCTAGGCGTTGATGCGTTTGATAGACAAATGCAAGGCCGTAAGCCGCAAGCAGAGGTTGTTGAACCCGGTTTTAAATATAATTTGTCGGATATTCATGCCGCGATTGCAGTGGTGCAGTTATCACGAGTAGAGCAATTAAATCAGCGTCGTGCTGAGCTAACTGCTCGTTATCGTGAATTGCTGAAAAACTCTCCTTTGCAAATGTTGAGTGTACCTAGCTACTCACATTTACATGCGAATCATTTATTTATGGTACGTGTCGATAAAGCCGAATGTGGAATTGATCGCGATACATTCATGGAAAAATTGAAAGAGCATGATATTGGAACAGGGTTGCACTTTCGCGCCGCACATACTCAAAAATATTATCGCGAAAAATACCCTGAATTAGTTTTACCTGAATCAACTTGGAATAGCGCCACATTGTGTTCATTACCTTTATTTCCCGATATGACGGATGCAGATGTTGAACGGGTTGTCAAAGCTGTAGAAGCAGTTCTTTTGGAGTCAAAATAGTGTCACACGCAGATGAATTTGATGAGATAAAAAAAGTCTCAGTGGTAATCCCTGTCTATAATGAAGAGCAGAGCTTACCGCAATTACTAGAACGTACTATCAAGTCATGTAAACAATTAACTCAATCTTATGAATTAATTTTAGTTGATGATGGTAGTAGCGATCGTTCAGCGCAAATGCTTACAGAAGCAGCGGAAAATCCAGAAAACCACGTTATTGCAATTATTTTAAACCGTAATTATGGGCAGCATTCTGCTATTATGGCAGGTTTTAACCAAGCGGATGGCGATTTAGTAATTACCTTGGATGCGGATTTGCAAAATCCGCCAGAGGAAATCCCTCGTTTAGTGCAAACAGCGATGCAAGGTTATGATGTAGTTGGTACACGCCGTGCGAATCGCCAAGATTCTTGGTTTCGCAAAACAGCGTCTAAAATGATTAATGCGATGATCACCAAAGCAACAGGCCGCTCTATGGGTGACTATGGCTGTATGTTACGTGCGTATCGCCGTCATATTATTCAAGCTATGTTGCAATGTCATGAAAGAAGTACATTTATTCCTATTTTAGCAAATACATTTGCACGTAGAACCATTGAAATTGATGTAGCGCATGCAGAACGCGAGTTTGGTGATTCTAAATACAGCTTTATGAAGCTGATTAATTTAATGTATGACTTATTAACATGCCTGACTACGGCACCACTGCGTTTATTGAGTGTTGTCGGTAGTATTATCGCCGCTGGCGGTTTTTTATTAGCGGTATTGTTAATTGCATTGCGTTTAATTTTTGGCGCAGAGTGGGCCGCAGATGGCGTATTCACGCTGTTTGCAGTACTCTTTATGTTTATTGGTGCACAGTTTGTTGCCATGGGTTTATTGGGCGAATACATTGGTAGGATCTACAATGATGTGCGCGCGAGACCCCGTTATTTTATTCAAAAAGTCGTTGGAGCAGATGCGAAATCCGACAAAAATCAGGAAGAAGACTAATGAAAGCTATTGTTTTTGCCTATCATGATATTGGCTGCGTAGGGCTAAAAGCGCTTGAAAAAGCAGGTTTTGATATCCAAGCAGTGTTTACCCACACTGATGACCCAAATGAAAACCACTTTTACTCCTCTGTTGCGCGTTTAAGTGCTGACATGGAGCTTCCTGTTTTTGCGCCTGAAAACGTTAATCACCCATTGTGGATTGAACGTATTCGCGAAATGAAACCTGATGTGATTTTCTCCTTCTACTATCGTGATATGTTGAGTGAAGAGCTGTTAGCTATCGCGCCTAAAGGTGCGTTTAATCTACATGGTTCATTACTCCCTAAATATCGCGGTCGTGCGCCTATTAATTGGGCATTATTAAAAGGCGAAAGCGAAACAGGTGTAACCTTACACAAAATGGTAGCTAAAGCCGACGCTGGCGATATCATTGCTCAAGAAAAAGTGGTTATTACCGATACAGACACTAGCCTAACTTTACATGCAAAAGTCCGTGAAGCGGCGGAAGTTTTGCTGGAGAAAACACTGCCATTAATCGAAACTGGTAGCTACAAAGCCGTTGCACAAGACGAAAGTCAAGCAACGTACTTTGGTCGTCGTACCGCTGAAGATGGTTTGATTAATTGGAACGACAGTGCAAAAGACGTTAACTGCTTGATTCGTGCAGTGACTGAACCTTACCCAGGTGCGTTTACCTATTTAGGTGCACGCAAAATGGTTATTTGGCGCGCACGCGTTTTAGATGATAACCAAGGTAAACCAGCAGGTACGGTACTTTCGAGTGACCCACTGCGTATCGCTTGTGGTCAAGGTGCTATCGAAGTGATTAGTGGCCAAAGTGAGACGGGTTTATATATGCAAGGTAGCCGCCTTGCTAACGAAATGGGTATCGTGACAGATGTTCGTGTTGGTGCAAAACCAACGGCACAAGTAAAACGTCGTACACGTGTTCTGATCCTTGGTGTTAACGGCTTTATCGGTAACCACTTGACTGAGCGCCTGTTAAAAGACGGTAATTACGATATCTATGGTATGGATATCGGTTCTTCCGCAATTGAACGTTTTATTGGTAACCCACGTTTCCACTTTATTGAAGGTGACGTTAGCATCCATACAGAATGGATTGAATATCACATCAAAAAATGTGACGTTATTCTGCCTTTGGTTGCGATCGCGACGCCAATCGAATATACCCGTAACCCACTGCGTGTTTTCGAGTTAGACTTCGAAGAAAACTTAAAAGTTGTACGTTACTGTGTGAAATACAACAAACGCATCATTTTCCCATCAACTTCTGAAGTTTATGGTATGTGTGATGATAAAGAGTTTGATGAAGATGAATCACGCCTGATCGTAGGTCCAATCAATAAACAACGTTGGATTTACTCAGTATCTAAACAATTACTTGACCGAGTGATTTGGGCATACGGTGCAAAAGAAGGTCTGAAGTTCACCTTATTCCGTCCATTTAACTGGATGGGACCACGTTTAGATAGCTTGAACTCTGCGCGTATTGGTAGTTCTCGTGCAATTACACAGTTGATCTTGAACTTGGTTGAAGGTTCTCCGATTAAACTGGTTGATGGTGGTGCACAAAAACGCTGTTTTACAGATATTAAAGACGGTATTGAAGCACTGTTCCGTATTATCGAAAATAAAGATGGTAAGTGTGACGGCCAAATCATCAATATCGGTAACCCAACGAATGAAGCCAGTATTCGTGAATTAGCGGAAATGTTGCTGGAAAGCTTCGAAAAACACCCACAACGTGGAAAATTCCCTCCATTTGCAGGTTTCCGTGAAATCGAAAGCAGCAGCTATTATGGCCAAGGGTATCAAGACGTTGAACACCGTAAACCAAGTGTTGAAAACGCACGTCGTTTACTGGACTGGGTTCCAACTATCGATATGAAAGATACCATTGAAGAAACATTAGATTTCTTTTTACAAGGTGCTGTTGAAGAGTTAGGTAATAAAGACTAATGAAAAAAGTTGGCTTGAGAATTGATGTGGATACTTACCAAGGTACATTAAAAGGGGTTCCACAGTTACTCAAAGTGCTCAAAGAGCATAATATTCAGGCCAGCTTTTTCTTCAGCGTAGGACCCGATAACATGGGGCGCCATTTATGGCGCCTTTTGCGTCCTAAATTTCTGTGGAAAATGCTTAGGTCTAATGCAGCATCCCTTTATGGGTTAGATATCTTATTAGCGGGCACAGCATGGCCGGGTAAAAAAATTGCTAAGGATTTAGGTTACTTGATGAAACAAACCTTGGATGCTGGCCATGAAGTTGGCTTACATGCATGGGATCATCAAGGCTGGCAGGCTAAGGTTGCGAAATGGAGCAAACCGCAACTGACAGAGCAGGTTAAGCTAGGTGTTGATGCATTGGAGCAAGCTATTGGGCATCGTGTGACTTGTTCAGCCGTCGCTGGTTGGCGAGGCGATGAGCGCGTATTGGAAGTTAAACAAACGTTTAACTTTGACTACAACAGTGATTGCCGTGGTAAATATCCATTTAGGCCAATTTTAGCGGATGGCTCATTAGGGACAGTTCAAATTCCTGTAACACTGCCGACTTACGATGAAGTTGTGGGAACAGTCGTGAGTGATGAGGCATTTAATGATTTTATTCTTCAAGCAATTAAAGAAGATCAAGGCATTCCAGTTTATACTATTCACACTGAAGTGGAAGGGATGTCTAAATCGGAACAATTTTCACAATTATTGGAACGAATTACACAAGAAGATATCCAATTCTGTACATTGAGTGAATTACTGCCAGACGATTTGAATTCATTGCCAAAAGGGCGTGTGGTGAGGGCACCATTCCCTGGGCGTGAAGGCTGGCTAGGCTGCCAAGAAGAGGAATAAGCAACCTATGTTGAATAACCGAGCGAGCAAAGTAGGAGCCTCTCTGCTGGCTCTTTTTTTTATCTTAACCTATTTATTGCCGTTGGATAGCCGTTTACTTTGGCAACCAGATGAAACACGATATGCGGAAATTAGCCGTGAAATGTTACAGCGTGGGGATTGGATTGTTCCTTACATGCTGGATGTACGTTATTTTGAAAAACCAGTAGCAGGTTACTGGATAAACAATATTAGCCAAATGATTTTTGGTGAAACTAATTTTGCTGTTCGCTTTGGTTCGGTTTTTTGTATTTTCCTCAGTGCATTACTTGTCTACCGTATGGCAAAAATGATGTGGCGTAATAACCACGTTGCTTATGTTGCTAGCCTCATTTATATCTCAATGTTCTTGGTATTCTCCATCGGAACTTACAGTGTACTCGACCCAATGTTGTCTTTATGGATAGCGGCAAGCATGTTCTGTTGTTTGTGGGCAATGAAATCGAGAGAAGTAAAATCTAAACTAGCGGCATGGCTTTGTCTTGGGCTGGCTTGTGGCATGGCATTTATGACTAAAGGCTTTTTAGCCCTTGCGATCCCCGTGATAGTCATGCTTCCTGTCACAATCTATCAAAAGCGGTTCCTTGAGTTACTTAAGTACGGGCCGCTTGCAATAATTTCGGCGGTTATTATCAGTTTGCCATGGGCTTTGGCGGTTGCAAAACAAGAACCAGACTATTGGCACTATTTCTTTTGGATTGAGCACATTAAGCGTTTCACAGCAGATGATGCGCAGCATATTGCACCGTTTTGGTATTATATTCCAATTATCATTCTTGGCGCTATTCCATGGGCAGGGCTGTTGCCAGGTGCGATAATGAAAGGCTGGAAAGAACGTAAATCTAGCCCCGATATGTTTTTCTTACTGTGCTGGTTTGTTGTTCCTGTTATCTTTTTCAGTATTTCCCGCGGTAAGTTACCAACGTATATGTTACCGTTTATGGCGCCATTGGCATTGCTTATGGCGAAGTATGGGGTTGATTGCGTTCGTAATGGTAAAATGAAAGCATTGAAAGCCAATGGGATCATTAATGTTGTATTAGGGATCGCTGCGGTTATAGCGGTAATTGTCGTGAGCACGGTGATCAAAAAACCGTTATACGAACCTGATGAATGGTCAAAAATGGTGTTAGGTGTCGTTGCATTTTCTATTTGGGCGATTATCGGTTACCTATGTACGGTATTAAATGCTAAATATTGGTTATGGGCAGCCTCGTGCTCTTTGGCCGTGAGTTTGTGTATTGGTAGTGCTCTGCCGAACAACACCATCGATTCTAAATTACCTCAAAACTTTATTCATCAAAATCATGATTTACTGATGAATAGCAAATATTTGATGGCAAGTAATGTTGGGGTCGCAGCAGGCCTTGCGTGGGAAACACAAAATTCCAATATCTATTTATACAATAGTAGTGGAGAGCTAAGTTACGGTTTGGAATACCCAGATAGCCAACATCGCTTAGTTAAACCGGATCAATTTGCACAGTGGCTAGAAAAAGCACGTAAAGAAGGGCAGGTAACTGTTGTCTTTTTATTAGGCCGTAAAGAAGGGTTACCGGATATTCCTAAGCCAGATGAAGTCATTAAAAATTCACGTATGGCGATTGTGGTTTACCATCAACAATGATTGCACAACTACTGCTGTTATTGCTGGTTAGCGTTTTGACCTGCGTTGGGCAAGTGGCTCAAAAGCAAGCCGTCGTCAATTGGCAGAGTAATAAAACCAATAAAACAGCATCAGCCTTTCGGTGGCTGGTGCTGGCGGTTTTTATGCTAGGCCTTGGCATGTTGTTTTGGTTGAAATTATTGGAAACCATGCCGCTGAGTATCGCTTATCCAATGTTAAGTATTAATTTTGTATTAATTACTTTAATTGGCCAGTTTGTTTATAAAGAGCAAACTGGGCTTAACCACTGGTTAGGGGTTGCTGCCATTATGTTTGGTATTTTGCTAATGAGTATCGGCGTATGAACAAGGGTTATTTGTGGGTGATTAGCAGTGCTTTATTAGTCACAGTCGCTCAACTGAGCTTAAAAGCCGGGGTAGTTGAACTACCCTCATTCACACTTGGCTGGCATTGGCTACAATTAGAGTGGTTACTCGCAAATATTACTAGCTTAGGAATTATTTTTTTAGGGTTAGTTTGTTATGCGTTATCGATGTTATGTTGGCTATTAGCTTTAAAACACATAGCATTGAATAAAGCTTATCCGCTTATTAGCTTAAGCTATGTTTTCGTTTATTTATTAGCAGTTTTCTTACCTTGGTTTAATGAACCTGCGACAGGACTAAAGGCCATTGGAATTGGCTTTATTTTATTAGGGGTATGGCTAATTAGCCGGCCCAATAAATCACCAAGTGATAGAACGGAATAATTTCTTAGTTGCTTATATTATAGTCTTCACGCACTATAATATAAGCAAGTTATCGCAATAAGATAGATAAATAAGGTGCTTTATGGTTATCAAAATACAACACCTACCACTATTATTGTGTTTAGTTTTAATTGGTTGTTCATCGACATCCGTTAAAAGAACGCCGCCGCCATTAAAAACACAATTATCAGACCCAATCATGACGATAGCGCAATTAAAAGACCAGCTAGAGCAATGGTATGGTACGCCTTATCATTATGGTGGAATGAATCAAAATGGTGTGGATTGTTCCGGTTTTGTCTATCGCACATTTAACGACCGTTTTGCCATTCAGTTACCTCGAACAACAGTAGATCAAACTCAATTAGGCACACGGATTGATAAATCTGATTTGATGCCAGGGGATTTGGTGTTCTTTAAAACAGGTTCAGGGGAGAATGGATTGCATGTGGGGATTTACGATACCGATAATACATTCATTCACGCATCAACGAGTAAAGGGGTAATTCGTTCATCAATGGATAACGTTTATTGGCGAAAAGTGTTTTGGCAAGCAAGACGTATCTAAATTCACTATTTTATTCAGTGATTATGCTATCTTAAGGGCAAGTTTTGTTTTAAGGATAGCTCAATGTCAACAGTACGTTTACTCATCTCAGAATCCTACGACCCTTGGTTTAACCTTGCGGTTGAAGAAACTATTTTCCGACAAATGCCAACCGACCAACGTGTTATGTTTCTTTGGAGAAATGCGGATACCGTGGTCATAGGGCGCGCTCAGAATCCGTGGAAAGAATGTAATACACGGCGGATGGAAGAAGATAATGTTCGTTTAGCTCGGCGCAGTAGTGGTGGTGGCGCTGTCTTTCATGATCTAGGTAACACTTGTTTCACATTTATGGCGGGAAAGCCAGAATATGATAAAACAGTTTCTACACAAATCATTGTTGATGGATTAGCACAGGTCGGTATTAACGCACAAATTTCAGGTCGCAATGATTTGGTTTTAGATACAGAAAGTGGTCCGCGAAAAATATCCGGTTCTGCATACAGAGAAACGAAAGATAGAGGTTTTCACCATGGAACCTTGCTGATTAATGCAGATTTAAGTCGTTTAGCTAATTACCTGAATCCAGATCCTAAAAAATTACAGGCAAAAGGGATCACGTCAGTGCGTTCTCGTGTAGCTAATTTATCTGAACTTGTTCCTAATATTTCTCATGAAATTGTTTGTGAGGGAATAATTAAAAGCTTTTTTAATTACTTCGGTGAAACGGTCGAAGCAGAGTATATTTCCCCTGAAAGATTACCTGATTTGCCAAATTTTCCAGAAACCTTTGCTAAGCAAAGTAGTTGGGAATGGAATTTTGGGCAAGCACCAGCGTTCACTCACTATTCAGATACACGTTTTTCTTGGGGAGGAATCGAGTTTCATTTTGATATCGAAAAAGGCGTGATAAATCGCTGTCAGTTTTTTACAGATAGCTTAGACCCATCCCCTTTGGAGTGGTTAAGTGAGCAATTGACGGGTAAAACATATCAGACAGAAACAATACGCTCTTTAGGTAAACAAATGGCCGTAAAATGGCCTCAATTGCAGGAGCAGTTAGCTGATTTGGAAAACTGGTTAGTGCATGAATTAAGTTAAAAAAAGAGCCGACATAGTCGGCTCAGACATAGACTTCAAAATTGCAAATAACTAATAGGAAGGGATGTTCTAAAATAATCAGTTATGACAGCTACAAGTCATAAAGTTTTTGCATTCAGGTAATTCACCTGATTGGCGAAATTTTGCAGGCGTTGTATCAAAGTGCTTTTTAAAGATGCGGGTAAATGTCGCCTGTGAACTAAAGCCATATTGCAATGCGATATCAAGAATAGGTAAGTTGCCTTCACGTAATGATTTAGCTGCTTCTAATAAACGACGTTTACGGACGTATTCACCAAGCGTGCAGCCTTTCATTTCCTTGAAAACACGCTGTAAATGCCATTTTGAATAGCCGCTTTTATCGGCAATTGTGTCGATTTTGATGCCTTCATTGCGCTGCAACTGACTTTCAAGCCATTTAACAATATCGTTGACTACACTTTCTGACATATTTACCTCCTACTCAAGTAGGCTATTGTTCATTAATAACTAATAATAACTCACGAAATTAGGGTCTATTCTTCCTGTTTTTCCGATATATCGATAGGCTAAACGTGCGGTTTTTTAATGAGAATAACTATCAGTACAATAGATGTTGAAAAAATTAACATTTTAAACATTCAATATTGTATGTTTAAAATTCTTTTAATTCAAGTAACTATGTTTTTATGTCATTTTTATAGATGAGAAAAAGAGAAAGTTTTCATCATGTTCAAAAAAATTGTTCAAGCTATTCGAAATTATTAACCAAGTAAATAATTGAAATATTATTGCTTCATTTATAATCGTATTTCTATAACAATAAACAGGAAATTCCGAGGTAATTGTTATGATTGAAAGTGCTTGTAACTACAGTTTTCGTAGTATGAATAACTAATATATGCGGTAAGTTAAATACTTTATGCGAGAGATGGATGATTATTCTATTTCTATATCAAAAAGTGGCTTGTATCGTTGTTGTGAATTAATGAGGTAAAGGGTCTATGGCAATTTTCATGTCTAATTCAAACCACAATTTCTGATTGAAAAGTATTTAGAAAATTACCATGACAGATTATCTACTTTCTTATTATTCTTTTATTATATGCGAGATATCGAAAGAATTTGCTTGCTCCATTCTATTTGTTCGGGAGTGCCTTCAATACGCTGGCCATACATTTGAATAATTTGGTTACCTTGGGTATCAAAGACCTCAAGACTTGTCACAAAGCCATCTTTAGTTGGCTTACGTGTGGCCCAGCACTCAGAAATGCCATTTTCAATGATATGAAGTTTAAAGTTTGTACTTGAAACATTTAACCAATCAGTTTGAGAACTTTCAACAGAGAGTGATGACAGTTCATTTATTTTTCCTGTAAATATTTGCACACACCCACGGTTTCCTACAAAGAGCATAACTTCATTTTTTGCATGGTATGCAAGAGAGAGTAATTCAGATAAAGCCGTAGTAGGGACTTGCCATGCTAATTCTTGGCTAACGACACGAAAAACTTGCTGACGACTTAAATTGTGTTTCTTTAATATACCAAAAAACTGATGAACATTGGTCATCTCACGCCATTGTTGCTCTAATTGAGAGGCGAGTTCTTCGCTAATTTTTTGTTCTGAAAATGGCGAAATTGTTTTAGGTTCGATAGGCGGATTCTCTGATGTGCTGTAGCGCTCTATCATGGCTTGCCAAGCAGCTATATCAGAGTTGTCGGTGGAAAAGACCTTGTGTAACGAATCACCATATTTATCGAAAAATTGAATACTGTGGCGAGTTCCCTCTGGCATTTTTTCAGTGAGTGCAAAAACTGAGCTCCACTGCGCAAAGAACATGCGTAAGTCTAATGCTTTAGGGTTTAGAAATAGCCCACCGTGGTTACTGAATTTTGGGTTATTGTATGCACCCGTTTGAATACTAACAGCGTACTGATTACGAGTGATCCCTATAGCTTTTCCTATTGTGGTTAAATCTTGCAAGATATCAACAGGTTTACTGACCAATCGTTGAACATTATCTTTACCGACACGACAATGAATTAGTTGGGCCTCTGATACGCCAAGTAAGGCCGCTATTTCTTGGGAGTGCTTATCAGAGTGCGTTTTCTTAGCTTGCAGGTAATCATTATAGAGGTTTGAATTCACAAATTTTTCCTTAATAAAATTAAAAGACATAGTGAAAAGTTATCAACTGATTTATTTTTTATACTGCTGATAAATTTAATAAAATCAGTTGATAACATGGTTTTTTACTACTTAACTACCAGTTGTAATTCATGTTGAGATAAAAGTTCCGACCTTCTTGGGGTACGCCAGTGGAAGATAGATATGGCTTATCAAATGCATTTTTCATTGTGAGAGTCGAACTTAACCCTTTTATGAATTGATCTGCTTGGTAATTCACATAGAAATCATGAATGCTATAGCCCGCATATTGAATGACTTCTTTATGATAGCGGTCTAAGCCTTTATCAGATCTGTGATGCCACTTTTTATATTTATCGTTACCTTGAAGTTGCGTTCTTGCAGAGAATTCCCCTATCCAACCTAGAGTAAAGCCAGTACTAGCAACCGGTACATTGAATCGAGCCGTTAGTGTTTCAGGACGTATAGACGAAAGAGAATAATGTGAGCCGTCTTCTCTACCTGTGGTTTTATTGTGATTGATATTTAACTCAAACCACCGTGTTCTGTAGCTTATAAAGCTATCGATGCCATAAATGGATGCGCTGGGGATATTGATATAATAAAGTTCATCTGGGAACCATTGGCCATACCTTGGCGTATAAAGACCTTCAAGGGCAATATGGTTTTTAGCTTTGGTCTTAAAGTAGGTTGAACCGAATTGAAGGTCGCTATTATCAATAAATACCCCATCAAAACTGATTTTTATACCTGTTTCGAGGGTTCTATTCGTTTCTGGACGTAAATCAGGCGATGGACGAAAGTTCGAGGGAGTGCCAAAAAAGGGTATAGTGAAATGGTTTGAATTGTTATAAAGCTCGGACATACGTGGAGTACGGTATGCTTCAGCGTATGATGAGTAAAGATTGAGCCAATGGGTTGGAGTAATACTAACAGCCATACGGGATGACAAGTTGATATGTTTATTTTCAGGGAAATTATTCCTCGATGCACGGTATTGTGTAAAGCGCGTTCCAATTGATAAAGTTAACGGTAATTGATGCAATGTCATGTCATTGACTAACCAGCCAGACAGGTTATCAAGTTCTGCTGGTGGATAACTTATTGCATACTGATTTGACGTTTGCTTTTGCTGATAATATTCGAAACCACTTTGAATATGATGATTCACCCAGTTATACATAGGTAAAGTGAAGCTATTAGTAAATTTAGTCCCATAGGTATATTGATTTCGCGTTTCAGAGCCATACTCTTTTGGTTTGCTCTTGACCTTAACTGTATCAGTTTGATCTAAATATAAATCTGTATAATAAATATCCCACTGGGCTTGCCAATTTACCTCATTTTTGGGTGTAAAAAATTGGCTAATGGCAACATCTCGCTGATGGCTTTGTCTTTCATGCGGTGTATTTGGATATCTATTTTTTTCTGAAGGTTTAGCGGGTTGTTTTACCCCTAAACTGTTGTTGCGGTATTCTTTTAATTGTAACGTCAAGTTATATGAAGGGTGGGCAAGCCAGCTGCTTTTGAGCATCCAGTTGCTTAGCTGTTCAGTATTATCAACCTCTTCAAACTCGGGTGAGCCGAGTAGGTGCTTTTTACGTTGACTATAGGTAAACAGAGTATCTGTTGATTCAGTTCTGCCTAATAGCGTTGCACCTGCATAGTAACCGTGATCATTACGGTTAATACCGCTAAAGACCTGACCACCGATTTTTTGCCCTGGTTTTAATATGTCAGCTGCATTTATTGTTTTGAATGATACGACTCCGGCTAACGCGCCGCCGCCATGATGTACAGATGATGCGCCTTTATGGACGTAGACTTTTTTTACTAAGGTGGGGTCAATAAATGTAGCTTCATATAAGCCGGAATAAAAGTCTTGGGTGATATTATCAACGGTGACTTTAACACCTCGTGAATCATAACCCCGCATTTGAATGCCCTGGCCATAAGTGCTATTAGAACCAGAAACAAATACTCCAGCTTGGCCTTTTAGTAAATCTAAGGCGGATGTCGCAGATTGATATTCAGGCGCTTTTGCATCAATTACATCGACTTGTTCTGCTACAGCGATATTTTCTAAACTAAGAGGTGAGGTCGAAACGTGAATAATGTCGCGGGTATTCGCTTTTGTAGTCGATAAGTTTTCACCTAAAGCGGTGTTGCTAAACCCGGTCATTACAACGGTGGCAGCAATAGCTGAGAGTGATATTTTATGATCTTGATGGATTGATGCAGGCATCGATTTAAACAGCATAGGAAATCCTTTCCTTTGGTTTCAGAATTTGCTGGCTGCCTGGATAAATAATCTGGGTGGCATGCAATAAATATTTATGTAACTCATTTATTTATTAGAACTATTTAGCCCTGTAATGTCGTAGCGAATAATGGGCTAGGCTACAGAAGTTCTAACGGATAAATTAGTTTGTAGTGAGAATTATTATCGTTGGTGCGAGGTGGGTCAAGGATTTTTTGGATTAAAATTCTGTATTTATTTTATTAATTAGATTATTATATTATTTAATTATGCATTAAATGATAATTATTTTTTTTGTAAATATAAAAGCCCTTTAGTTTCTATGTTCACTAAAGGGCTCATAATAAAAAAATTGGAATGATTTGGCTTATTTAAAGCGTGACTCAACAGCTTGAGCAAGAATTTCAATAAGTTGTTCGGTATCTTCCCAGCCAAGACATGGGTCGGTAATAGATTGGCCATAAACTAACGGTTGGTCAGAAACCACTTTTTGTGTGCCTTCAACTAAGAAGCTTTCTGCCATCACTCCACTGATAGCGGTCGAGCCATCTTTTATTTGCTCCGCAATATCTCGTGCAACTTCGAGTTGGCGACGATGAATTTTTTGGCAATTACCATGGCTGAAATCGACCACTAAATGCTCTGGTAATTCGAATTTACGCAGTTTGTCACAGGCTGCTGCTAAGTCACCAGCCGTGTAATTAGGCTGTTTACCGCCACGCATAATGATATGGCCATGCGGGTTACCACTGGTTTGGTAAATGGTCATTTGGCCATTCTTATCCGGCGATAAAAACATATGCTGCGCCTTTGCAGCTCTTATCGCATCAATAGCAATATTAATATTGCCGTCGGTGCCATTTTTGAAACCTACAGGACAGGACAATGCGGATGCCATTTCACGGTGGATTTGGCTTTCTGTTGTGCGAGCGCCAATTGCTCCCCAACTAATGAGATCGGCAATATATTGGCCCGTGACCATATCAAGGAATTCGGTTGCCGTGGCTAACCCTAACTGGTTAACTTCAATCAATAATTTACGAGCTAACCGGATACCAGTGTTGACTTGGCAAGAATTATCGAGGTTAGGGTCAGAAATTAACCCTTTCCAACCAACGACAGTACGTGGTTTTTCAAAGTAAGTCCGCATGACGATTTCTAAACGGTCTTGATGACACTCTCTTAACACATTTAGTCTTTTAGCGTATTCAATAGCGGCATCAATGTCATGAATGGAACAAGGGCCGACAATGACCAGTAAACGTGGGTCTTGGCCGGATAATATTTGTTCTATGCGTTTTCGTGACGCTGTCACGTTTTCAGCGACTTTTTGGGAAATAGGAAACTCATCAGCAAGAGTTTGTGGGGTAATTAAACTGTCCACTCTCGCAGTACGTAATTCATCAGTTTTGTGCATTTTCTTTCTCAAAGAACTTTAATAGGCATATGCCCTATAAGTGATTAAGATCACAATAAACGAATATGGCTTAATTTCAACCTCCAACTTAGCAGGAATGAATATTTTTTTTATTTGTATTCATTAAAAGATTCGTCTTTGTAAGCCCATGGTATCAATCACTTTTGCTGAAATTTCTTCAACAGAATAGTTAGTTGTATTTAAGTAGTTGATTTTATTTTGTCTAAATAAAGCTTCCACTTCAGCTATCTCAATACGGCATTGCCTTATGGATGCATAACGGCTATTTTCACGGCGCTCTTCGCGGATAGCTGCTAGCCGTTCAGGGCTAATAGTTAAACCAAACAATTTATGTGTATATGGGCGTAATGCTGCAGGTAATTGTAAATTATCCATATCATCAGCCGTAAATGGGTAATTTGCCGCTTGGATACCAAATTGCATCGCTAAGTAGAGGCTTGTTGGCGTTTTGCCACAACGTGAAACACCAATTAGTATCACTTGAGCTTGGTCTAAATTTCGTAAAGAAATCCCATCGTCGTGAGCCAGTGTGTATTCAATAGCAGCTATACGTGCATCATATTGATTCATATTTTGCATAGATAGGCCATGGGTTCGGTTGAGTTTTGGCTCAGGTTCTAGGCCGACTTCCTTCTGAATTGGGGCGACTAGACTTTGGACGATATCTTGGCAAAAACCTGCACTCTGGGTAATGATTTGCTTAACTTCAGGGGAGATAATCGAATAGAACACTAAAGGACGCAACTGGGTTTCTTCGAAGATAATATCTATTTTTTGCTTAATTTCATGTGCACGAGCTTCGCTTGTTACAAACGGCAGAGTATAAGAAATAAATGACAGAGGAAATTGAGAAAGTACGGCGTGTCCCAAAGTTTCAGCGGTTATCGCTGTTCCATCAGAAATAAAAAAAACAGTACGTTGAACTTGGCTTACCATATTATTCATTGCTCCTAATTCGCTCATCATTATTCGTCTCTATTGTATTTATCACTGGATATTGGGAAATATTATCTTTGTTTAAAGTTTAAAAATTAGTTTATAGGGGAAACTATAGCCATTTTTTGAACGATTTTTAGAACAAAAAAGTTTTCTTCAGTGATGGAACGATTCACCAGTCCATCTTCTCTTAGCGTCTGTGCTAGTCTATTTCACGAGGCGAAATTTCGCCAACGAGATTTTTTACGATTTGTACTCTGTCACTAAATTGCTATAAAAGGATCGCTTTCAATGTCCACAAATGGCCTCACTCCGTGTAATGTACTTTGGTATAACCAATTAGGGATGAATGATGTTGACCGTGTCGGGGGCAAAAATGCTTCTCTCGGTGAAATGATCACTAACTTATCTGATCTGGGAGTATCCGTACCTAACGGTTTCGCGACAACCGCACAGGCGTTTAATGATTTTCTGGAGCAGAGCGGTGTAAATCAACGCATTTATAACCTGCTAGATGAAACGGATATTGATGATGTGAACCAACTGGCTGTAGCAGGTGCTCAGATCCGTCAATGGGTGATTGATACACCATTGACGAAGGAGTTGGAACAAGATATTCGTGATGCTTTCGCACAACTGTCAGAAGGTGAAGCGGAAGCTTCATTTGCTGTCCGCTCATCGGCAACTGCTGAGGACATGCCTGACGCTTCGTTTGCAGGGCAACAGGAAACATTCCTTAACGTTCAAGGAATTGACGCTGTATTAGTTGCGATTAAACACGTTTTTGCTTCATTGTTTAATGACCGTGCGATTTCATATCGTGTTCACCAAGGTTATGACCACCGCGGTGTAGCACTGTCCGCGGGCGTTCAACGCATGGTACGTTCAGATTTAGCCTCATCGGGTGTTATGTTTACGATTGATACTGAATCGGGCTTCGACCAAGTCGTATTTATTACCTCTGCGTATGGTTTAGGTGAGATGGTGGTGCAAGGCGCCGTGAATCCAGACGAGTTTTATGTCCATAAACCAACGTTAGCCAATAACCGTCCTGCAATTGTGCGCCGTACCCTGGGCTCTAAAAAATTACAAATGGTGTACGCCAACAGTAAAGAGCACGGTAAACAAGTACAAATTGAAGATGTGCCAGAAGCACTACGCAATCGTTTCTCTTTAACTGATCTCGAAGTGGAAGAGCTTGCACGCCAAGCTATACAGATTGAAAAGCACTACGGTCGCCCAATGGATATTGAGTGGGCAAAAGATGGTCATAATGGGCGTTTGTATATTGTCCAAGCAAGGCCAGAAACCGTTCGCTCTAATCAACAAGTGATGGAGCGTTATCAATTAAAACAACAAGGACAAGTTTTAGTTGAAGGACGTGCAATCGGTCATCGTATTGGCTCTGGGGCTGTTAAAGTCATACATAACTTGAGTGAAATGGATAGAATTCAGGTGGGTGATGTACTTGTTACCGATATGACAGACCCTGATTGGGAGCCTATCATGAAAAAAGCCGCTGCGATTGTTACGAATCGTGGTGGACGTACATGCCATGCTGCGATTATCGCGCGTGAATTAGGCATTCCTGCGGTTGTGGGTTGTGGTGATGCGACTGACCGTTTGCAAGAAGGCCAAGAAGTGACAGTTTCTTGTTCAGAAGGTGATACGGGCTTTGTGTACGAAGGTAAACTGGCGTTTGAAATTCACAGTTCTGAAGTGAGTGATATGCCAAATCTAGATGTCAAAATCATGATGAATGTCGGTAACCCTGACCGTGCATTTGATTTTGCTTGCTTACCTAATGAAGGTGTGGGTCTAGCTAGACTTGAGTTTATCATCAATCGTATGATTGGTGTTCACCCAAGGGCATTACTGGAATTTGATCAGCAATCTCCTGAGTTACAAGCAGAAATTCGCCAAATGATGGTGGGTTATGATGACCCGATTGAATTTTATGTCGGTAAATTAACCGAAGGGATTTCTACTCTAGCCGCTGCTTTCTGGCCAAAACGCGTTATTGTCCGTTTATCTGACTTCAAGTCTAATGAATATGCCAACTTAGTCGGTGGGGATATTTATGAACCTGAAGAAGAAAATCCAATGTTAGGTTTCCGTGGTGCAGGGCGCTATGTATCTGACAGTTTCCGTGCCTGTTTTGCATTAGAATGTGAAGCGGTTAAACGTGTTCGCAACACTATGGGATTAACGAATGTTGAAGTTATGATCCCATTTGTGCGGACAGTTGCACAAGCTGAGTCTGTAGTTGCTGAGCTGGCTAAACATGATTTGAAACGTGGTGAAAACGGTCTAAAAGTCATTATGATGTGCGAAATTCCATCAAATGCTTTACTGGCAGATCAATTCCTCGAACATTTCGACGGTTTCTCTATCGGTTCGAATGATATGACTCAGTTAACATTAGGTCTTGATAGGGATTCTGGTGTTGTTTCTGAGTTATTTGATGAACGAAACGATGCGGTAAAAGCCATGTTATCTATGGCTATACAGGCTGCAAAACGACAAAACAAATATGTAGGTATTTGTGGTCAAGGGCCATCCGACCATCAAGATTTTGCTCAATGGCTGGTAGATGAAGGTATTGATAGTTTATCTTTGAATCCAGATACCGTGGTACAAACATGGCTGACGATAGCTGAGAATCAATAGTTATCTCGTTTTTTAATCATCAAGGCTGAATGTGAATAACATTCAGCCTTCGCATTTATTTGATTAAAATTACCTATTACAGAAATTGATTAATACTATTATTAATAGGTTGATAGCAAACAGTTCTAAATAAATATTCATATAATACTTTTTAGATATAAATAAAAAAAGAATATAATTACTCTTATTTTGTGTATTTAGTTTGGGCAGAAAATATACCTTAAATAGAAATAACGAAATTTATTTAATTATATAACGCTAAAGGAGTATGAAAACTGCTAGTTATGTCAAAAATTGATATTAATCAATAATTATAAAGTGATGTTCTGATTACGATATGAATAATATTCATATTAAATGAAGATAAAAAAAAGCCTATCATGGGCTGACAGGCAAAGACTACACACAGCAATTCAGTTAAATAAAGCGACGCCTAAAAAGGGAGGGGCATAGCTTTTTATATCCATATGATTCAATAATAGAATATTAAACTATTCATATTATACAATCATTAAGAACACTCTCAATATTAATATTACTCATTGTTACTTAAAGAGAATTAATTCAATAGATTTATGTTAACATAAATTAGACTAAATACTAACGTTAGAATGTTAAATATTGTTTCTAAATATTAATGGAGCAATACTTATTAAGTTAGCAGACATGTCTTGCTTGAACATGCCTGCTACTAATCAACTGCGCACTACTTTTTAATCGAAAACTCTTCTTCTAGAAATTTTTCAGTTTCTGTTAAGTCTTCACTTGGAACTGCAACCTCATTCATCCAAGCTTTTAATAAGCTATATGAAACGGCTAATACAACAGGGCCAATAAACAAACCAATCATGCCAAATGATAAAATTCCACCAATAACACCAACAAGGATCAGAACCATTGGTAAGTCAGCCCCCATTTTAATGAGCCATGGGCGAAGAACGCCATCCATAGTGGCAACAACGGCGGCCCATATAGCAAGAATAATTCCCCATGTCGTATCACCTGTCCAAAATAGCCAAATGACGGATGGCACCATAATGAGTAGAGGCCCCAATTGCGCCACACAACATATAAACAGTAAGACAGTTAAGATGGCCGCATAACCAATACCCGACAAGGCAAGTCCAATTCCTCCGACGATGGCTTGAATTAGCGCGGTGACGACTACACCAAGGGCAACAGCTCGAATAGATTGTGCCGCTAACACGACGGCAGCATCCCCACGGATCCCTGCGAGACGGACCGCAAAGTGACGGATGCTAACCATGACAGATTCGCCTTTAAGGTAGAGCAATCCACTAAATAGCAGCATTAGCATCAAGTGAAAAACAAATCTTCCTGCGCTAATGGCCTGTGTAGCAAACCAGCCAGCAGCTTGGCCAAAATAGGGTTGAATTTTAGCAAGTAAAGCATTCCCCCCACTGGCGACTAAGCTATGCCATGCATAGTAAATTTTCTCACCCACCATTGGAATGGTATTGAGCCATTCTAAATCAGGCAATGTTAAGCTTGACGGCGATTTCGCTAAATCAATAAGTGGTGTGCTATTTTCAATGATACTGCCAATTAGAATACCCAATGGAATAACGAACAGCAGTAATATAAGAAGAACCATCACCAATGTAGCTAACCAGCGCTTATGCCATAAGCGAGCTTCCAGTCTTAATAATAGTGGCCAAGTAGCAATTACCATCATTCCAGCCCATACAAAGCCAAGAATAAATGGATTAAGTACCCAAAAGCAGGCTGCTATCATTAAAACGATGGATAATAGGCCGAAAATAAGTTTGGGAAGATCCAAGCGTTTTTGCGATTTTTCCATTAATGACTGGTCCTTTACAAATGAAAATTCTGTGTCTGTGGCAAATTTTTAGGTGAAAATAACGTAATTTTTTTTCACGGTTAAAAAAAACAATATTGTGATATGGTTCATAATGACAATGTCATCAGCGGCTGTGCTGTCTTTACAGGCTGTGAAGGTAACCCATCATAGACCTAAGACACTATTGTGCAACTTAAAATAAAGATAGTACATAACGAGTAATGCGAACACTAAACAACAAGAGTCATCGTTAATAATGATCCCGCGTATATCAGAAGCTCCTCATCTTAGTCATCTAGTTATTGAGTTCTTGCATGAGCTACAAGAACAGGGTTTTACTGGGGATAACGGCACCAGCTATGCTGAGCGTTTATCCATGGCAACAGATAATAGTATTTACCAACTATTACCCCAAGCGGTTGTATTTCCGCGTTCGAGTGCAGATGTACAAATTATCACTCGGCTTGCGGGGCAAGCGAAATTTCGTGAGCTCAGCTTTACACCTCGGGGTGGTGGGACGGGAACTAATGGGCAATCCTTAACTGAAGGGATTGTTGTGGATATGTCCCGTTATATGAATAGGATTTTAGAAATAAACCCAGAGCAAGGTTGGGTTAAAGTTGAGGCTGGGGTCATCAAAGACCAATTAAATCAATACCTCAAACCTTACGGTTATTTCTTTTCGCCGGAGCTATCTACCAGCAACCGAGCAACATTAGGTGGAATGATCAACACTGACGCATCTGGTCAAGGCTCATTAGTATATGGTAAAACCTCTGATCACGTGTTAGGCGTTAAAGCCATGGTGTTAGGTGGAGAATGCCTAGATACACGTGCTATGCCTATCGAACTCGCCCAAACGATTGCGTCAGAAGATTCAACAGTGGGGCGTATATATAAAACAGTATTAGAACGCTGTTTAGAGCAACGTCCATTAATTGAAGAAAAATTTCCCAAGTTAAATCGTTTCCTGACAGGGTATGATTTACGTCATGTATTTAATGATGAACTAACAGAATTTGACCTTACCCGTATCTTGACTGGGTCTGAAGGGTCTTTAGCCTTTATTACCGAGGCGACGCTTGATATCACACCTTTGCCAAAAGTACGCCGCTTAGTAAACGTCAAATATGACTCTTTTGAGTCCGCATTGCGTAATGCACCTTTTATGGTTGATGCAAAAGCCTTGTCTGTTGAAACAGTTGACTCGAAAGTATTGAATTTAGCGCGTGAAGATATTGTTTGGCACTCAGTTAAAGCATTGATTACTGACATTCCAAATAAGGAAATGTTGGGGCTGAATATTGTTGAGTTTAGTGGTGATGATGAAGCGGAAATTAACCAATTAACTGAAAGCCTTTGTCAGCGGCTTGATGAGTTAATGGCGAATAACCAAGCCGGCGTGATTGGTTATCAAACCTGTCATGACCTTGAAGATATTACGCGCATTTATAACATGCGTAAAAAAGCAGTTGGGCTGTTAGGGAACAGCAAGGGGGCTGCAAAGCCAATTCCGTTTGTTGAGGATACTTGTGTTCCTCCTGAGCATCTTGCTGATTATATAGTGGAATTCCGTGCATTATTAGACAGTCACAACTTGAATTATGGCATGTTTGGCCACGTGGACGCAGGGGTATTACATGTGCGTCCTGCGCTTGATATGTGTGATCCGCAGCAAGAAGTATTGATGAAACAAATTTCTGATGAAATTGTGGCATTAACCGCTAAATATGGTGGGCTTTTGTGGGGGGAACATGGGAAAGGTTTCCGTGCGCAATATAGTCCTGAATTTTTTGGCGATGTATTATACGGTGAGCTTCGGAATATTAAAGCGGCATTTGACCCCGATAACCGTTTGAACCCAGGTAAAATTTGCCCACCTGCGGGGTTGGATGCACCGATGAAGCAGGTTGATGACATCAAGCGAGGAACGTATGACCGGCAAATTCCAGTCCAAATGCGCCAAGAGTTCCGTGGTGCTATGGAGTGTAATGGCAATGGGCTGTGTTTCAATTTTGATGTAAAGAGCCCAATGTGCCCATCGATGAAGGTGAGTGGTCAACGAGTCCATTCTCCGAAAGGCCGTGCAACACTTGTTCGTGAATGGTTAAGGTTGCTAGCGGAACAAGGCGTTACACCAGAACACCTTGAAAAAGGAATTACGCACAACCAGCCTTCATTAAGAGGCTTAATCGAGAAAACCCGTAATACTTGGCGTGCGAAGCAAGGGGATTATGATTTTTCTCATGAAGTGAAAGCTTCAATGGCTGGGTGCCTCGCCTGTAAAGCCTGCTCAACACAATGCCCGATTAAAATTGATGTGCCATCATTTAGAGCTAAATTTTTAGCATTGTATCATGGGCGTTATTTGCGACCTATTCGGGACCATATTGTTGCAAACGTCGAAGCGAGTGCACCAATACTTTCCAAGGTACCTAGCGTATTTAATTTCTTTTTACGTCAACCGGTGGTGCAAAAACTGAGCCAACACACCATTGGTATGGTGGATTTACCGTTATTTTCTCAACCCACATTAAAACAAGAACTTTCAGGCCATGCCGCGGTTTCTGTTACGCTTGAACAACTTGAAAGTATGGCGGATTCACAGCGTGAAAAATATGTGCTGGTGGTTCAAGACCCTTTCACTAGCTATTACGATGCCAAAGTGGTGGCAGATTTTGTCCGCTTAATTGAAAAGTTAGGTCTTAAACCTGTATTGTTACCGTTTTCACCGAATGGAAAAGCGCAACATATCAAAGGTTTTTTAGCGAAATTTGCTAAAACAGCTCGCAAGACAGCGGACTTTTTAAATCGAGTGGCAAAATTACAGTTACCAATGGTCGGTGTTGACCCTGCACTGGTACTTTGTTATCGCGATGAATATCATGAAATTTTAGGCAAAGAACAGTGCCAATTTACGGTGATGTTGGCGCATGAGTGGTTAATGACATTGCCTGAACCACACAATGTGCAAGTGGCTTCGACACAACCATGGTATTTTTTCGGTCATTGTACGGAATCAACGGCTTTACCTAATAGTGCGAATCAATGGGCAGCGTTATTTGCTCGCTTTGGGCAAACATTAAATAATGTTAGTGTTGGCTGTTGTGGCATGGCAGGGACTTATGGGCACGAAGTGGCCAATCTTCAAAATTCAAAAGGAATTTATGATTTATCGTGGAAAGGCGCGATGTCTTCTTTGCCAAAAGATCGCTGTTTAAGTTCAGGTTATTCTTGCCGTAGCCAAGTTAAGCGAATGGAAAATGTATCGATAAAACATCCGATTCAAGCACTGTTGGAGATAGTTTAATGATTTGGAAACGTCAATTTAATTTGCAACAACTCGCTGAAATGTCAAAAACCTGCATGTTAGGGCATCTTGGCATTGAAATCACGGCAATTGGAGATGATTATTTAGAGGGAATAATGCCTGTCGATCATCGTACCAAACAGCCTTTTGGGTTATTGCATGGCGGTGCTTCTGTTGTGTTAGCCGAATCCTTGGGTTCAATTGCGGGTTATATGTGCTCGGAAGGGGAACAAAAGGTGGTCGGGTTGGAAATCAATGCAAATCATGTTCGTGCTGCTCGCTCAGGGGTTGTAAAAGGTATTTGTAAGCCTATTCATTTAGGACGTCGCCAGCAAGTGTGGAATATTGAAATTTTCAATGAACAAGGCAAATTGTGTTGTACTTCTCGCCTGACAACTGCGGTATTATTTGAATAATAACCATTCTATATATAGGGTTTTTTGGCTAATTAAATGCCAGAACACCCTATAAAACCCTTATTATTGTATGGTTATATGGCCATTCTTTCTATAAATTCATTTTTTATCAAGTTAATTAAGTTGTATAATAAATGCATCTTTATTAATTTGTGTCATTTAAGTGTATTATTTAGTACAAATTTAAATAAAAAACACAACTCTACTTATTCATTATTTATCAATGGGTTGATCTTATTTTGCTAGGTGCTTGTTTGTTTTTTAACCTGATAATGAGCAAGAAAAGAGCTAAAATAGCTATAACCTCTTAAAACAAATGGTTGAAGTCAATTAGCTAATCATTACCATAGGGTAGGCAGAGTTAATCTCCTGATAACAGGCTGAAAAGCCATAAGAAATGTGGGGTCAATATGACTGACGGTGTAGAGACATTTTCATTTGATGAAAACAATTGGCAGGGAGTTAGCCTGACACAAAGCGCTGCAAAACAAATCAAAAAATTGATGGTGCAAAACCCAAACACTAAAGGGCTTTCACTTGGCGTAAAACAGTCCGGCTGCGCGGGTTTTGGTTATGTATTTGAAATGATCGAAAACCCAACAGAGCAACACCTGTTATTTGAACTCGATGGCGCACATCTTTATGTGCCAAAAGAAGCAATGCCATTTATTGATGGCACAGTCGTTGATTTTGTCCAAGAAGGGCTGAATCAAATTTTCAAATTCAATAACCCGAAAGCCCAACATGCCTGTGGGTGTGGTGAAAGCTTCGGCGTTTAACATGTGAAGTCAGATTATGTCACAGAGCAATGTAGAAGTTGGCGATGATGTTCAAAGCTGGCTTGATGACCAGCGTTATAAAGAAGGCTTCTTTACCGAAGTCGCGACTGATGAAATGGCGAAAGGCATCAACGAAGATGTGATCCGCGCAATTTCAGCAAAACGTAATGAGCCTGAGTGGATGCTCCAATTCCGTCTTGATGCCTTTAATCACTGGAAAGGCATGGAAGAGCCTCATTGGCTTAAAGCGAATTACCCAAATCTCGATTATCAAGACTATAGCTATTATTCTGCGCCATCTTGTGGCTCATGTGATGATACCTGTGGTTCGCAATCTGGTGCAACCCAAGGCACAGGTGTAGCGGAAACCAATAATTATTTAACGGCTGAAGTTGAAGAAGCTTTTAACCAATTGGGTGTTCCTGTACGTGAAGGGAAGGCTGTTGCGGTTGACGCCATTTTTGACTCGGTCTCGGTATCTACAACTTACCGTGATGACTTAGCCAAACATGGGGTTATTTTTTGTTCGTTCAGTGAGGCTATTCAAGAGTACCCTGAACTGGTGCAGAAATATCTCGGGTCAGTCGTTTCGAGCCATGATAACTTTTTTGCGGCATTAAATGCGGCGGTAGCTTCAGATGGTACGTTTGTGTATGTACCAAAAGGCGTACATTGCCCAATGGAGCTATCAACTTATTTTAGGATCAACGCAGCCAAAACAGGCCAGTTTGAGCGTACGATTTTAATTGCCGATGAAGGTAGCTATGTCAGTTATATCGAAGGGTGTTCTGCGCCTGTTCGTGATAGCTATCAGCTCCATGCGGCGGTTGTTGAAGTGATTATTCATAAAGATGCCGAAGTTAAATATTCGACTGTCCAAAACTGGTTCTCCGGTGGAGATAGCGAAGCCGGTGGGATCCTGAACTTTGTGACTAAGCGTGCATTGTGTGAAGGTGAAAATTCAAAAATGTCATGGACGCAGTCAGAAACTGGCTCTGCCATCACATGGAAATACCCAAGCGTTATCCTTAAAGGGGATAACTCTGTCGGTGAGTTTTTCTCTGTTGCATTAACAAATGGTAATCAGCAAGCAGATACCGGAACGAAAATGATCCATATCGGGAAAAACACCCGTTCAACGATTATTTCTAAGGGTATTTCAGCAGGTAAGAGCCAAAACAGTTATCGCGGTTTAGTGAAAATTTTACCAAGTGCACATAATGCTCGTAACTTTACCCAATGTGACTCTATGTTAATTGGTACACAGTGCGGTGCACATACTTTCCCGTATGTGGAAGTTAAAAATAATACGGCACAGCTCGAACATGAAGCGACAACCTCACGTATTGGAGAAGACCAGTTATTTTACTGTTTACAACGTGGTATCAGCGAAGACGATGCGATATCAATGATTGTAAATGGTTTCTGTAAAGATGTGTTCTCGGAGCTTCCATTAGAATTTGCCGTAGAAGCACAAAAATTACTGGCAATCAGCTTAGAGCACAGTGTTGGTTGATCCTAATCGAGTTTATTTGCGCTAAGGCGCTAAAGGCATGTAAATATGTTAAGTGTTAAAGATTTACACGTGAGTGTAGAAGGTAATGAGATTTTAAAAGGGTTATCTCTGGAAGTAAAACCAGGGGAAGTTCACGCCATCATGGGCCCAAATGGCTCTGGTAAAAGTACATTATCAGCCACACTTGCTGGCCGCGAAGAGTATGAAATTGATAGCGGTGAAGTGACGTTTAAAGGTAAAGACCTGTTTGAGTTAGATCCAGAAGAGCGTGCAGGGGAAGGCGTTTTCCTCGCATTCCAATACCCTGTTGAAATTCCAGGGGTCAGTAACCAATTTTTCTTACAAACCGCCGTTAATGCGGTCAGAGAATATCGCCAGCAAGAAGCATTAGATCGTTTTGATTTCCAAGATTTTATTGAAGATAAAATCAAATTATTAGAAATGCCAGAAGATTTACTTGCTCGTTCTGTTAACGTGGGTTTTTCCGGTGGTGAGAAAAAACGTAACGATATCTTGCAGATGGCAGCTCTAGAGCCTCAATTGTGTATTCTTGATGAAACTGACTCCGGTTTAGATATTGATGCGCTGAAAATTGTGGCTAACGGTGTGAATTCATTACGTTCGCCTGAACGTTCATTTATTATCGTAACCCACTATCAACGCATTTTGGATTATGTAAAGCCTGACTTTGTCCACGTGTTATATCAAGGGAAAATCATCAAATCAGGTGATTTCAGTTTAGCGAAAAAACTGGAGGAGCAGGGTTATGGCTGGCTTATTGACCAACAGTGAAAGAGCACAAAAACGTGCTGAAGTTGCAAAGCTCAATGAGCAAGCAATGTCACGTTTTTCTGAATTGTTTGAGCAACGACACGGTGTGAATTCTCAACATGCTAAAACGCATTGGGAAATGGCAAAACAAGTTGGCTTGCCTGCGTTTCGCCATGAAGATTGGCACTATACACCACTAAATACGGTACTTGAGGCTCAGTATCGTTTTAGTGATAGCGATGTTGAAGCAAAAGACTGTGAAGCATTGGCTCTGCCGATTGACGCCTATCGCCTTGTTTTAATTGATGGGCGCTATAGTTCAGCACTAAGCTCCATTGATATGGGGCCATTCCAAGTGTCTTTGCTTGATAACCAAGACTTGCTTCCTTCGCCTGTAAATAGCGAGATTTTCTTGCATTTAACAGAAAGCTTGGCGGTACAACCGTTAGTTGTTCATCTTGCTGCAAATAAAATAGCAGAGAAACCATTGTATCTGCTGAATATTTCAACGGGTAGCAGCGATAAACAGGCTACGAATATTAGCCAGTATCGCTACCATTTAACGTTAGATGCGAACAGCAAAGCTCAAGTGATTGAGCATTATGTCAGTTTGAATGACCAAATGCACATGACGGGCAGCCGTTTAACGGTTGAAGTCGGTGATAATGCAGATTTTAGTCACTTTAAGTTAAATATTGAAAATGGTCTGGCTCAGCATTTTGCTCACAATGATATTGTTATTGGGCGTGATAGTCGGGTGAAAAGTACGAGCTTTTTACTTGGCGCATTATTAACGCGAAACCATACCAGTGCTCGCCTTGATGGTGAAAATACAGAATTTGAACTTAACAGTTTATTGCTGCCTAAAGGCAATGAAATTGCAGATACTCGTACGTATTTAGAGCACAATAAGGGTTACTGTAATAGCCGCCAACTACATAAAGTCATTGCGATGGATAGCAGTAAAGCTGTCTTTAATGGCATGATTAAAGTAGCGCCGAATGCATTAAAAACAGATGGTCAGATGACTAACAATACGTTGTTGTTAGGTGAAAAAGCTGAAATTGATACTAAACCTCAGCTTGAGATTTATGCGGACGACGTAAAGTGTGGTCACGGTGCAACGGTCGGCCGTATTGATGACGAACAACTGTTTTATCTGCGTTCAAGAGGCATTGAGGGTAAAGCAGCAAAACATATGATTATCATCGCATTTGCTGCAGAACTTACAGAATCTATTGAATCGGAAGAGTTAAAACACGCTGTGATGGCAAACATCCGCCAGCGCTTAGCGGAGGTTTAATCCCCATGCTATTCAATGTCGCTTCAGTCAGGCAGGATTTTCCTGCCTTATCTCAGTTTGTCAATAATCATCCATTAGTCTATTTGGATAGTGCAGCAAGTGCACAAAAGCCTTTTCAAGTCATTGAAAAAGAAAGTGATTTTACGTTGAATCAATATGCTGCGGTTCATCGCGGTATACATACTCTCAGCGCAAATGCTACAACAATGATGGAAGAGGTTCGTCAAAAAGCGGCCGCTTTCATTCACGCAGCTTCAAATGAAGAAATTGTGTTTGTTAAAGGCACAACGGAAGGTATTAACCTAGTAGCAAATAGTTTTGGTCTAAAGTATTTCCATGAAGGGGACAATATTGTCATCACTGAAATGGAACATCATGCGAATATTGTACCTTGGTATATGTTAGCTGAAGAAATTGGTTTTGAAATCCGAGTTATCCCAATTTCTGATGATGGTAGGCTACAGTTAGAGGTATTAAATGATGTCATTGATTCACGTACGCGATTATTGAGCTTTACACATATCTCTAATGTATTGGGAACAGTTAATCCCGTACAGGAGATAATCAAGCAAGCACGAGCAATTGCTGCTTCAAAAGGCGGTGAAATCACGGTATTGGTTGATGGTGCGCAAGGTGCAATGCATCAGCAGGTTGATGTACAAGCCTTAGACTGTGATTTCTATGTGTTTTCAGGTCACAAGCTATATGGCCCGACGGGTATTGGTATCCTTTATGGTAAAAAAGCTATTTTGGATATGATGCCACCATGGGAAGGTGGTGGGGCGATGATCCGCCAAGTCAGCCTGACCAAAGGGATCACTTTTGCTGACGCACCTTGGCGCTTTGAAGCGGGAACACCGAATGTAAGCGCAATTATTGGTTTAGGGGCGGCATTTGATTATTTAAATGCACTAAATTTATCTGATGTATTTGCTCATGAAGCTGAAGTGATGGCTTATGCTTCTAAGAAATTGCAAGAAATACCTTCAGTTATATTATATGGCAATGACCAACGGGAAGGTGTTCTGGCTTTCAATTTAGGCAAGCACCATGCTTATGATGTTGGGTCTTTCCTTGACAGGTATGGCATTGCAATCCGTACTGGGCATCATTGTGCTTTACCATTAATGGAACATTACCAAGTTCCCGCTATGTGCCGCGCTTCTGTAGGGATATACACCACCAAAGAAGAAATCGATTCTTTATGCAATGCGTTACAGCGCATCAAAAAATTGTTAGGCTAAGCACATAAGAAACAGATGGTAAAGGAACTGAGCATGCCCGCATTACCCGATGAAAGTAAGTTATTACGTAATTTCTCTCGCTGTCAGGACTGGGAGGAGCGTTACCTCTATATGATAGAGCTAGGGGGGCGTTTACCTGAACTCTCTGAGGCACAAAGAAGCGATAATAATTTAATCGCTGGATGCCAAAGCCAAGTGTGGATTGATATGCAAAAACAAGCGGACGGGACAATTACGTTTGCAGGTGATAGCGATGCAGCCATCGTTAAAGGGCTAGTTGCAATTGTTATTATTCTTTTTCAAGGTAAAACAGCGCAACAAATATTAGCACTTGATGTGAAGTCATTTTTTGAACAATTAGCATTAGAGCAGCATTTAACACCTTCACGTACTCAAGGTTTGAATGCGATGATCCGCACAATTTTATCGCGAGCGGCACAATTAGTATAATCTTACCGAGGGAGCCTTATGCTCCCTCTCTTATATTTTACTTCTTGGGTATTATTCTTTATCCGAGCAATTCTTTAAAGTCATCGTATTTAGTTATCATAAAAAGACTACTTCCATATTAATACTTAATAAAAATATTTATTTAGTATTAAAGATATGAGAGATAGTTGCTATTATGAACAATAATCATTGAATTATTGTAAGAACATTATTTTCCTTGGAGTAGGTATGAAAAGAGTTTTGACGGTGGCAAGTTTGTTTGTCATGAGCGCCTTATTGGCTCCAGCTCAAGCAAAAGAATATCCATTACCTGACAGTAACACTCGACTTATCGGGGAAAATTACACGTATATCGTACCCAATGACGGGCGTCCACTGGAAGCCATTGCCAGTGAGCACCAAATTGGGCTACTAGGCATGCTTGAAGCAAACCCTGGAACGGACCCGTATCTTCCTGAAGCTGGAAAAGAGCTTATCATTCCAGCACAAATGTTGTTACCGTCAACGCCAAGAACCGGAATTGTGATTAATTTAGCAGAGCTGCGTTTATATTATTATCCGGCGAACAGCGAAGAAGTGATTGTTTACCCTATAGGTATTGGCCAATTAGGTCGTGATACACCTGAAATGGTAACTTCAGTAAGCCAATCAATTAAAGATCCAACATGGACGCCAACGGCGAACATCCGTAAAAATTATGCTAAAGAAGGTATAACGCTTCCTGCAGTCGTTCCAGCAGGTCCTGAAAATCCAATGGGCTTGTATGCATTACGACTAGCATATGGGCGTGGTGAATATCTGATCCACGGTACTAATGCAGATTTTGGTATTGGTATGCGGGTGAGCTCCGGTTGTATTCGTTTACGTCCTGATGATATTGAAGCGTTATTCAAGACAGTACCAAAAGGAACTCGTGTCCAAGTTATTGATCAGCCTGTAAAATACTCCAAAGAAACTGATGGTAGTTATTACATTGAGGTGCATCAGCCATTATCTCGGACAAGTAATGATGACCCACAAACAATGCCAATCAAACTGACTGACGATTTCAAGCGTTTTCTGGAAAATGAAGGGGTTGATAAGGCTTTAGTAGAAAAAGAGCTAGCAAGGCGTTCTGGGATGCCTGTGCGTGTGAATAATGATCAGGGTAATAGTTCTTCAGACTCTGAAACGCAGCACGAAGGGTTAGTTCCTATTGAACCTTTTACTATTTCACAGCCACAGCCTATCTATGACCATAAAGTCAGCGCAGTGCTTCCTACTAAATATCGCTCTTCCTCTGTAGTTGAATAACTACTCCAAATAATAAGGGCCTATTTTCATAGGCCCTCATAAATACTATTAGCTTCAAAGAAGCGCCGTTTCAACTAGACAACGACCAAATCTAACTTATTTTTTGTAAGTACGAACTTGGTTGTCTAAACGTTGGTTAGCACGTGCTGCTTCTTCTTGAGCTGTCTGTACGTCAGAACGCAGAGACTGAACGTCGTTGCTCAGTTGATCAACTTTACCATTCAGAGTTTGTACGTCTGAAGAGAGTTTTTGCACTTCAGTGCTGTTAGAACAACCCGCTAGTAATGCTGAAGCTAATACGATAGAGCCCAGTACAATTTTAGTACGAATCATTATTTTACCCTCTAGATTGATTTATCTTGAAAATATAAAAAGCAAGTCACCAAACAATAGAGCTAAGACTGTTATTTACAGCTTGCTATATCCCTTTAAAACAACCTAATGAAAATTAGGGTATGGCACTTACTATGTCTTATGCTAGTACTAAATATAAAGTTTTGCTAGAAATACTTTATATTTAGTACTAGGAAAAAGAAGAAAAATTTAAATTAAGATCAATGAAGGTTGTTATTTGACCAATTTGAGTGCGTTTTATGATATTACGCTTAAATAGCAATAAGATATTTACTAGAGAAAATGAAATAAATGAATAGTTACATCAGGGCAGCACTATATGTTAAATTCAAATTAAAAGGCCTGACTCCGATTGAATATCGAAATCAGGCCTTACAAGCCGCTTAACTAAAAGTGTCCAACTTTATGGGTTCACTTCAAGTGATCTCTATCGGCCTTTTAAAAGACAAATAAAATTTAATTACAGCACGTGAACTGAAGAGGTATTGGTTGTACCGCTTTGTACTAACGCACCGGAAACCATCACAACAGCATCACCAGGAACCGCTAATCCACTTTCTAGAGCTGCGCGTTTACCTTCACGATAAAAGTCATCTGTAGATGTAAATCCACCAACTATCATTGGGATCACACCTTTTACTAACAATAACTGACGTGCAGTTTCTTCATTAGTCGTTAACGCGAGGATTGGTGCAGTAGGGAAATATTTACGAACAGACTTAGCAGACTTACCGCCGTAGGTTGCTACAACGATTAGTGGAACATCTAATTTTTCAGACATTTCCACTGCACCACGACATACAGCCTCAGTGACACGTAGGCGTTGGCTTGGTTTTTGACTATCGATACGAGTTTGCATGATGCGGTCAGTACGCTCACAGATAGTCGCCATAATAGTTACGGCTTCTACAGGGTATTTACCTTTCGCACTTTCACCTGAAAGCATAACTGCATCAGTACCATCCAAAATAGCATTGGCTACGTCACCCGCTTCTGCACGAGTAGGGCGTGGGTTTTTGATCATTGAATCTAACATTTGTGTAGCAGTAATCACGACTTTACGCGCAGCAACACATTTTTCAATCATCATTTTTTGGGCGAAAATAACTTCTTCAACCGGGATTTCGACCCCTAAGTCACCGCGAGCAACCATGATGCCGTCAGAGGCTTCTAAAATCTCATCAAAATTATTCAAACCTTCTTGGTTTTCAATTTTAGAAATGATTTGGATGTTCTCACCACCATGTTTTTTCAGGTGAGCTCGAATTTCTTCGACATCTGAGCGTTTACGAATAAATGAAGCAGCAACAAAATCAACACCTTGTTGGCAACCAAAAACTAAATCTTCTTTATCTTTCTCTGCTAATGCAGGTAAGCCAATAGAAACACCTGGCAGGTTAACCCCTTTTTTCTCTCCGAGGTCACCGTTATTTAAAACTTCACAAACGACTTCAGTTGCAGTGACATTAGTCACTTTCATGCCAATTAAGCCATCATCAACTAATACGGTATTGCCAACTTTTAAATCTGAAGTTAAGCCTGCATAGGTCACGGCAACTTTATCTTTATTGCCTACAACAGAGGTATCGGTAGTAAATGTAAAAGTTTGACCCGCAACGAGAGAAACATCGTTACCACCTTCCAATTTCATGGTGCGAATTTCAGGGCCTTTGGTATCTAGCAGAATAGCTGCTTGTTTGCCGGTTTTGGCACAAACAGAACGAAGGTTTTTGATTCGTTGACCATGTTCTTCATAGTCACCGTGAGAAAAGTTGAGGCGCATGACATTCATGCCAGCATCAAGAAGTTGGGTCAGTTTTTCTTCTGATTCGGTTTTTGGACCGATAGTACAAACAATTTTGGTTTTTTTCATGGCAGTCTATCTAATGTTATAAAGGAAATCGGTATTGTCGCCGATGCTTAGTACATTTTATAAATCGTACGCATGGTAAATTTTGTTGCGCAACTCATTTATAAGAATAGGCGACAGTCTGGTGTTTAATGCATTTTTACACTTAAATTTGTCACATTTTGTTTCTTATTATAGTGTAGATGACAAATTCAATTAAAGCTAACGTATTGATTTACTACTGGTGAAACCTTTCAGCCAGTGTGAGTATTATAGACAACAAAAAACTGTGAGACAAATCAAATTTTACTAAATTGAAAGAAGAGACCATTCAGATCAAAAATTCATTTAAAATTAAGGAAGTTAATTTGTTGCGCAACAAATTAAGGGAATAATAATAGACAATCAAGAGAAATTTTAGGTAGCAGGGAGATAAATAAAATGGTGCGTCCGAGTAGACTCGAACTACCGACCCCCACCATGTCAAGGTGGTGCTCTAACCAACTGAGCTACGGACGCACTGGAAAATTTGATTGTGTTAATTTGAAATGGTGCGTCCGAGTAGACTCGAACTACCGACCCCCACCATGTCAAGGTGGTGCTCTAACCAACTGAGCTACGGACGCGCTGAAAATTAACATTGTGTTCACTAGAAATGGTGCGTCCGAGTAGACTCGAACTACCGACCCCCACCATGTCAAGGTGGTGCTCTAACCAACTGAGCTACGGACGCATCTAAAAGATATCTCGGTGACAACGGGGATGAATATTAACGTTATGAAGTTCATCTGGCAAGGGGAAAATGTATTTTCGCGATAGTTTGTTCGTATTTAAAACTATCTGGTGCGAAATACATCTTCTCCCATAATAAAAAGCTTAAAAAACCGTCAATTAGCGAGCTGAGCGAAGTAAGACAACATCCTCTGTTTGCTTATGGATCCATATAATTCGTGTTGCCATTCCTATTGCAGCGGCACTTAAACCAATAATAAAGCCAATCCAGAAGCCTTTAGGCCCCATAGCTGGTACGATGAAATCAGTTAACGCTAAAATATAACCAGAAGGCAAGCCAAGTAACCAATATGCAGTGAAGGTAATAAAGAAAATTGAACGCGTATCTTTATAACCACGTAAAATTCCGGCACCAATAACTTGCACAGAATCTGACAGCTGATAAATAGCTGCGTATAACATTAAGCTGCTTGCTAAAACAACGACCTCTGGGTTTTTGTTATACATCATTGCAATCGGCTCACGGAAAACGGCGGTGAGAACTGCAGTAAAACAAGCGACCATTAAGCCAACAGTAATACCAGTATAAGATGAAACTTTAGCAGCTTCAGTCGATTTCTGTCCTAAGTTATAACCTACGCGAATGGTTGCTGCTATTCCTAATGATAATGGGAACATAAACATCACAGAACTGAAATTCAACGCAACTTGGTGACCAGCTACTGCAACAACCCCTAATGGGGCGACTAGCAGTGCAACGACGGCAAATAAAGTGACCTCAAAGAAAAGTGCCAGGCCAATAGGCGTACCTAACACGATAATTCGCTTTAAGATTAATGGATTTGGCGATGTGAAAGAGAGTGTAGGGCGAATATCACGCTGCGCAGTAGCACGTTTCACATACCATCTCATCATCAGACACATAGCCCAATACACTGATGCAGTGGCGACACCACAACCCACACCACCTAAAGCAGGTGCACCAAAGTGACCATAAATAAAGATATAGTTAATAGGAATATTAATCATTAGGCCAAGAAAACCAATCACCATCCCCGGCTTGGTTTTTGAAAGCCCTTCACATTGGCTACGATATACTTGGTAAAATAAGTAGCCTGGAGCTCCCCACATAATGGCATGTAAAAAACGGACAGATTTATCTGCCAATTCTTTATCAATATGGGGCATATTGCTAATAATAAGCTGACTGTTATAAAGAAGGCACATAATGCCTAAGGCTAAAAGTAGCGCTAACCATAGACCTTGTTGAATTTGGTCGCCTATTAGGTTGCGACGGCCTGACCCATTCATTTGTGCAACGATTGGGGTTAATGCCATCAAAATTCCTTGGCCAAAAAGAATAGCTGGCAGCCAGATGGAAAACCCAACTGCAACTGCGGACATCTCAATTTCACTAACACTTCCAGCCATAACCGTATCCACAAACCCCATTGCAGTTTGTGAAAATTGAGCTAAAACGATAGGAATACCAAGTGCCAACAAGCTACGCGCTTCTGTAAAATATTTCTGCACGCATACACCTTTGTAATAAAAGCAAGTAAGAGAAAAAAACTAGAAAAATAAATGAGTTACTAAAAACACATCGATTGCTAAAAACCGCTTATTCTATCCCGTTTCTAAATGGATTCCAATAATGATATGGTAACAAACTATAAAAGAGCATTTTAGAACCTAATATATTGTTACATACTAGGTTTATTATCGTTTTGTTTATCACTCAAATAGGATAGATCTCTAACAATTCTGATGTAAACTGAGCCTATTAATCCACTACACTGAGAATCATTATGTTTACAGGCATTGTTCAAGCGACTGCTCCTATTGTTGAAATTACAGAAAGGGCCAACTTTCGAACTCATGTAATGAAATTTACCCCAGAATTACTTATAGGTTTAGAAACAGGGGCTTCCGTTGCACATAATGGTTGTTGTTTGACGGTAACAAAGATTGATGGTGAAAGAGTTAGTTTTGATCTAATTAAAGAAACCCTGAGATTAACTAACTTGGGGGAATTACAAGAAGGTGATGTTGTTAATATCGAACGGGCTGCAAAATATGGTGACGAAATCGGTGGCCATGTTGTTTCAGGTCATATTATGACAACAGCTGAAATTAGTAAGATCTTCACATCTGAAGATAACCACCAGATTTGGTTATCAATTCGTGATAAATCTTTGATGAAATATATTTTGCATAAAGGCTTTGTCGCGATTGACGGTATCAGTTTAACGGTCGGAGATGTAATCAACAATCGGTTCTGCGTACATCTCATCCCTGAAACATTAGAGAGAACAACATTAGGTAAAAAACGGTTGGGTGATAAAATAAATATTGAGATAGACCCTCAAACTCAGGCTATTGTTGATACCGTTGAGCGTGTTTTAAATCAAAAAGAACAAGAAAAATTACTACAGCAAGCAGAAGAGATGGCGGATATAGCGAAAACAGAGTAAACAGACGTAAAAGGTGATAACCGCGTTATTTACTTTAAAGAAAAATAGCAGAAGAAACAGCCAAGTAGGCTATAGCTATAATGATTTATGCTATAGCCTAAATAAAATATGGTTAGTCTTTGTTTATTGAATGTCTGTCATGAAGTTCTATTAAATAATGAAAATTAACATTATCAAAAAATATGACTAGTTCCGGTTTTCAATATTAATAGATCATTTTTCACTGAAGTTGACAGAGAAGCTGGCGTTATCACGTTCAATTGCTTCAACTAATCGCCTGAAATGCGGACTATTTTTATGCATCTCTAATGCTTGAGTGTCTTCCCATTCCTCAAAAACAATATAACCATTTTCTTTAGCCATAAGATCATATTGAATGCATCCTTTCTCTCGGCGGCTCAGTTTTGCTAAGTCGCGAACGATTTCTTTCGTTAAATACCCATCTGTCCTTTCTGTTGTAATTTGGGCATACACAACAATACTCATTCCGTTCTCCTTATGTATTAAGAACTATCTTAATGGGTACTTAGTTTTTGTATTGTAAAAAAGCGAATAACTCGATTTTAAAAATGCCGACGGCGTCATAGTAAAGTATCTTTTAAAATCACGGTAAAAGTGGGATTGATCATAATACCCTGTTTCAAACCAACGGTAGGTGTCTTGTTCTACTACCATACTTTTTAAAACATGTTCTAAGCGGCAATTGATCTGGTACCTTTTTGGTGTAATGCCGTATTCTTTCAAAAACTCTTTTTGAATGACTCGGACGTGTAATCCTGTCTCTTCAGCAATTTCTGTGATTTTTTTTGTTGGATTTCGATACAGTAATTCTAAAACTTCATCAATGAAGTGAGGCTTTTTCTTAGCTTTAGTCCTATTAAAGCAATCTAACAACTCTTTAAATGAAGAATTAGCTAAAGCTTCAAACCAGCGGTCTTTCCATATCTCATTTAGTGCGATTGGGGTGTCAGTATAGTTTAATGTTCTTTGAGGCAGTAGAAAACGTAAGGCATCATGACGAATACGTAATACCATGACTTTTGAATGATTAGGGCTAGCAGTAAATGTATTAACCCTAGGAATAATCAGCTGGTAAGGGTCTGTTATTGAATCGTTATCAGTTGTCATGCGAAATGCATCTGATGAAACCCAGATTTCAGCACCTGTTCCAGGGAAAATTTTAATTGCTTCTGTAAACTCTTTGATTATCAAAATAGAACTAACAAAGGATTTTAATTCATCTGGTGGATAGTACTGTTTTAACATCATTCTTGAGCACTCATTATTTAATGTCGCAATGATAACGTTTTTTAACAAGAAAATTAACCATGAAATATCTATATCTTAGTAGATGACAAAATTAAAACTTTAATTTTTAGTGAAATCCGCTTTGAATTAAGAAAATTGATGAGAAAGGTAAGGTTTTACCAGCCAAGAATAATCGGCTATTGGTTATATAGCAAAATACTGAACATATATTACCGTATGGTCACTAGTGCTATACACTGAAGGAAATTTTTATGAATTTGCTAAAATAAAAATCATGCCGATAAGATTCGGCATGATTGAGTCGGTAAGCTATACTTTATGAATTCGTTTGGCAATCAACCTGCTTAATAGTTTGGTTATTTTTGCTTGCACAGCGTTGCATAAAATAGCCAATGGCCATTGGAATGATCGTTACTGCCATCACCCCAGTTGTTGCTAACAATGGGTCGAAAGTAAGAGCAGAAACAAGTAGACTGGCTAAAAAACATAAACCTAGTTGTAAGGCATTTTGTAATGCGGCAGCTTTACCACTGGCGCTAGGAAATGCATTTAGTGCTTTGGATACTGCAATTGGGTAAGAGGCTCCGTTCATAGCTGCCATAAAGCAGAATGGGATCAAGATCATAGTTAATGATGGTGTGGTATAAATAGCCATGATGAATAAAATAGACATGCTTACCGCATAACCAACAAGTAACAATGGAAATATTGTTTCTGCTCGGACTTTTGCTAATAAAATACGGCAGCCATACCCACCAACAATAAAGGCTAAAGTTTGTGGAATATAACTCAAACCGATATCCGCAGGGTTGAAACCCATATTACGTAAGATAAAAGGCGAGCCGGTTAGCCAAGCGAAAAAACCCGCACTGCATGAAGCGTAAACGAGCACATTACCGCTGAAAACTGGTGAACTGAGTAAGTTTGAGAAAGAAATCTTAGCTTGTGGTTGGCTGTCATCAATTATTGTTTTAACTGAAACATTTTTCAAAAAGAGTGTTGGCAATAAAAGTAATATACCCACAGCCATTAGGATCAGGAAAATTGCTTCCCATGTTTGGTGTTCTAGTACCCATGCTCCTAATAATGGTGCTAAAGCAGGGGATAGCGCAACTAACGGCATAATAGAAGCAAAAACTTTTTGGGTATTTGCTTCATCATAGCGGTCGATAACAAGAGCTTGCCATAAAACTGCAGCGGAGCAGACACCAACAGCCTGTAAAAATCGTAGTGTTAATAACTGTGTTGCGGTTTCCACCCAATAAATAGCTAAGCTACTGATAATGAAAATAGTTAAGCCCACAATGAGCACAGGCTTACGGCCAAGTTTGTCTGACAATGGTCCCCATAACAATTGAGCGAAGGCAAAACCGGCTAAAAATATACTGAGAGAAGCACTGATAGCGCCTTCTGATGTATGCAGGGTGTCTTGCATAGCACCGAATGCAGGTAAATACATATCAATAGCTAAAAACCCCAGCATGCTAAGTCCTGCAAGGTAAACCATAAATCCAGGGGAATTTTTTTTCACAGTATTCGACATAATTATTACTTATCTGATATTTAAAAAAAATGTTAATGATGATGCCATTGTATAGGCTATTTTTTTAGGTTGTGAAACGGTAATATTTGGATCTTGCTATCAAAATTTTTGAAAGGAGAGGTTATGTGGTCTGCGCATGCACTAGAAGTGATTGATGCTGTTGCCCGAACTGGGAGCTTTAGTGGTGCTGCTGAAGAGTTACACCGTGTACCTTCTGCAATCAGTTATACCGTCAAGCAAGTTGAAGAATGGCTTGCGGTTCCGCTATTTGAGCGTCGACATCGCGATGTTGTTCTAACAGAAGCTGGAACGATATTTATTAAGGAAAGTCGTTCTGTTATCAAAAAAATGACAGATACAAGGCATCAATGCCAGCAGGTTGCTAATGGTTGGCGGGGGCAATTTAGTATTGCTGTTGATTGCATTGTAAAACCACAGAGAGCAGAGCAATTGATACTGGATTTCTATCGTCACTTTCCAGATATTGAACTTTTCATTCATCCTGAGGTATTTAATGGTGTTTGGGATGCACTTGCTGATGGGCGTGTAGATGTTGCTATTGGAGCTACTCGAGCCTCACCGATTGGTGAAAGATATAGTTTCCGTGATATGGGTTTTATGTCATGGATGTGTGTGGCGAGCCCTAAACACCCATTAGCGAATATAAGCGGCAAGCTAACAGACGACCAAATGCGCGAGTTTCCAAGTTTATGTCTCGAAGACACTTCTCGTAATCTACCAAAACGTGATACATGGGCTCTTGATAATCAACGTCGTCTTGTCGTACCTTCTTGGGAAAATGGTCTAGCTTGTTTGGTTAACGGGTTGTGTGTCGGAATGGTGCCAGAGCATCGTGCGGCTTCGTTTTGCGAAAAAGGCTTATTAGTTGAACTAGCATTAGCACAGCCATTTCCACCCAGTCCTTGTTGTCTAACTTGGGTGGAAAATAATACATCACCAGCGTTGAATTGGTTATTGGATTACCTTGGCGATAACGAAACGCTCAATGCCGAGTGGCTTTCAAACTAATTATGCGTATTATCGACGATAATCGATAAATGGGCCGTCAGCAACGGAACGGCGTTCTACAAGGCGAGGGTGGACTTCAATTGTTTGAGCATCCTCGCGCTTATTTACAATACGATCGAGCAGCATTGTGAAAGCCATTTGGCCTAAACGCTCTTTTGGTTGGTGAATTGTGGTCAATGCCGGGGTAAAATAGCGCGCATTTCGCACGTTATCATAGCCAATGATTGAAATGTCTTGTGGGACACGCAATCCCATCTCATCAGCGGCGCAAATTGCCCCCATTGCCATGATATCACCGCCACAGAAAACGGCAGTAGGGCGTTGCTTATGGCTTAAAATTTGCATCATTGCCTTATAGCCTGATTCTGGCTCGAAGTCCCCTTGAACAATCCATTCATCTTTTATGGTGATTTTGGCCTCTTCCATCGCTTTTTTAAAGCCAGTTAATCGACCAATACCCGTATTTCTTTCAAGAGAACCAGGGATGGCTCCGATATCACGATGCCCTCTATCAATCAAATAACGTCCTGCAAGATAGCCACCGTGGAATGAGTTATCAATAATACTATCGGTAAAATCGCCACGGGAAGTTCCCCAGTCCATCACTACCATTGGGATATTGCGGTAATCTTCCAGCATACTGATTAAGGGGGCAGGATATTCGGAGCACATTACGAGTAAACCATCAACACGCTTTTGTGCCAGCATCTGCAAATACGCTTTTTGTTTTCCCAAATTATTATGAGAATTACAAAGGATTAGCGTATAACCTTTTTCATAACAGCTATTTTCAACTGATTCAATTACCTCTGCGAAGTAAGGAGCTTCACATGAGGTTGCCAACAACCCAATCGACTTTGTGTTGTTAACTTTTAGACTACGGGCAACCGCACTTGGCGAATAATTGAGCTCTTTAATTGCAGCCCAAACCGCAGCTTTAGTGTCATCAGCTACAAAGCGCGTTTTATTAATAACATGGGATACGGTTGTGGTAGATACGCCAGCGCGTTTCGCCACATCTTTAATCGTTGCCATGGGGGGAAAAAACTCCTGACCAATAACCGGTCTCTATAAGAATTCTTGTTAAAAAATTACCTGCATATTGATGCATTGATCCTTTGCTGGCAATAATTTAGCGATTTGTTGTCGATTTTGTCTGATCTAGCGCAAAAACGAAAGAAATAATTGATGTTATAACATGTGATATAGACACTAGTTTTACTTTTTTAGATATGTATACTGAATAACATTGATTTTTGTATGGTTATTTGGTTGTCTAACTACGTTTGGATGAGAGGAACTCATGGATACAGATGTTAAATATGGTTTGCTTGCTGCGTTGGGCTCATTAGCATTGATTATATTTCTTGCTGCACATATTTTCTGATTTTATTTCAGCCTCGAATAGGGTGAATTTAATAAGGGCGAGAATATCTCGCCCTTATTGTATCTATACCTAGCAATAAGCAGAAATTGTTATGCTAAATTTTCTTCCACAAATTTCCAGTTAACTAGCGCCCAGAAATTTTCTAAATATTTAGGGCGAGCGTTACGGTAATCGATATAATAAGCATGCTCCCAAATATCGACAGTTAACACAGGCTTATCATCACCAGAAATAGGTGTTGCAGCATTGGATGTATTTACGATAGCAAGTTTACCATCTGCTTTTTTCACTAACCAAGTCCAGCCCGCACCGAAGTTTTTGGTTGCTGCATCAGTAAATTGAGCTTTAAATTCAGCAAAAGAACCGAATGCCTTATTGATAGCTTCAGCGACTTTACCTGTTGGCTCGCCACCAGCGTTTGGTGCTAAGCAATTCCAATAGAAAGTGTGATTCCAAACTTGTGCCGCGTTGTTAAAAACGCCTGCTTCAGAAGTTTTAATGATTTCTTCTAAAGATTTTCCTTCAAAGTTAGTGCCTTTGATGAGGTTGTTCAAGTTAACAACGTAAGTGTTGTGGTGCTTACCATAGTGATATTCTAAGGTTTCAGCAGAGATATAAGGTTCTAAAGCATCTTTTGCATACGGTAAAGCGGGTAGTTCAAATGACATTGCGTACTCCTTGATTGCTTTTATATCAATATACTTAGGGTGTTTGCTCTTAAAATGAGCGAAATAATATGTGACAGCTTATCATTACAGTTTCGCCTATTGGCGATATGATACTTAATACATTAATGATAACACGATAAACCATACAAAGATAAAGGTAATGGCGTTACTAAGATGTTAACAAATAAATAGAGATATTACACATAAAAATCATATAGATATTGTAATCGAAAAATCTAAAAATATTAAGTTTCGGTTTTTATCTAGAAATAGCTACTTGTTTGACTTAAGTAGAGAGAAGATAGAAAAGGTGCCTTTTTGTTTTTTGGAATGCTATAGTAATGCCCCTATAAAACTGGCATATTGTATGAAACAATTCAGTTTCCTATTATATCAGTCAATGTATTCTGTTAAGTTGCGGTAGACTCTCAGTTACCGGCTGACTGCAAAACCTGCATCTTTGTTTTAAGGAAGTTAAAAAATGACAACTATTGAAAGAATTGAGCGCCAAATTAAAGAAAACCCAATTTTATTATATATGAAAGGCTCTCCTAAACTTCCGAGCTGTGGTTTTTCTGCTCAAGCAGTACAAGCTCTGTCTTCTTGTGGTGAGCGTTTTGCATATGTCGATATCTTACAAAACCCAGATATCCGCGCTGAATTGCCAAGATACGCAAATTGGCCAACGTTTCCTCAACTATGGGTTGACGGTGAGCTGGTCGGTGGCTGTGATATCATCATGGAAATGTTCCAGCGTGGTGAGCTCCAATCTCTAATTAAAGAAACTGCTGATAAGTATCGTCCAGCAGATGAAGCTAGCACAGACTAAATTAAGCCATAAATAAAAACGTAAAAACCGTATTTGATGAAAGCACTTATTACTTTTTATCAAACACGGTTTTTTTATGTAATAGCGATTAATTAAAAAATTATTGGGGTTCTTCAATAATTGGCCAACCACCCAGCTTTTTCCATTTATTAACGATCTCACAAAATAGCAGAGCCGTTCGATTGGTGTCATACAGTGCGCCATGAGCTTGTTTACCATCAAATGGAATACCTGCGGAAACACAAGCTTTTGCTAGAATTGTTTGACCGAATACTAAGCCGCTCAGTGCCGCAGTATCGAAGGTTGCAAATGGATGGAAAGGATTACGTTTTAAACCTGCTCGTTCGGCTGCATTCATCACAAAACTGTGATCAAAATTTGCATTATGAGCGACAATAATTGCACGATTGCAATCTGTATTTTTCATTCCTTTGCGAATGACTTTGAATATCGCATGAAGAGCCTCATATTCACTAACAGCACCGCGTAGAGGGTTTGTTGGATCAATCCCTGTGAAGGCAAGAGCAGATGGCTCAAGATTAGCACCTTCAAAAGGTTCTACATGAAAATGTAATGTTTCATCCATGGAGAGCCAGCCGTCTTTATCCATTTTTAAGGTGATGGCAGCAATCTCTAACAGGCCGTCAGTTTTAGCATTGAACCCGCCTGTTTCAACATCAATAACGACAGGATAGTATCCCCTGAAACGGTTCACTAGGGCATTTGGATTGTTTTTTTCAGACATTAGGACTTTCAATTTTAGTTTTCTGGTTAGGTAACATTATGCCAAAACCAGTAAAAATTTGCAGGTAAACAGTGATAAAAGTTTAGGCGCTAGATTTGGCACCTAAACTTTAAACTATATAGTACTTTTAAATTATATAGTTAATTAATGGCCTAACCCTTTACTTGCGCTTTTGTTTTCGATCAACTCAATCTTATAGCCATCAGGGTCTTCAACAAAAGCAATCACTGTTGTTCCACCTTTAACAGGGCCGGCTTCACGTGTTACGTTACCTCCTGCACTACGTATATCATCGCATGTTTTTGCAACATCATCGACGCCCAAGGCGATATGACCATATGCGTTACCCATATCGTATTGGTCAACCCCCCAGTTATAGGTCAACTCGATTACAGCGCCTTCACTTTCATCGCTGTAGCCAACAAATGCGAGAGAATATTTATACTCTGTATTTTCACTAGTTCTTAATAAACGCATGCCTAACACTTTCGTGTAAAAATCAATAGAACGCTGCATATCAGTAACACGTAACATAGTATGGAGTAAGCGCATTTTTAAACCTCTTAGAATCAGCCTGAATCGATTTACTTATTAATATAACGTGCTTAAATTAATAAATACAATGATTACAGTTTGTTTTTTGAACAAATAATGGTAATACTCATTTTCAGGAGTATATCATACATTTATCAGTGATTTTTTCTTTTGAAGGGGAAACTTATGGCGGAACAACTTGAATTTTTTGAGATCCCCAGCCCTTGCCGTGGTATTTGCCAAAGTAATGAACAAGGCTATTGTCGAGGTTGCTATCGCACTCGTGATGAGCGTTTTAATTGGCTAAAATTCTCTGATACTGAAAAACGAAATGTACTTCGTTTATGTCGTCAACGTTATTTAAGAATATTAAATAAAAAAACAGAACAAGAAAAAATCATAGATACACAACAACAACTATTTTAGTTCACAGTTTTAAATATAATCATAAAAATAAATCAAATGTTTTATTTCTAATGTAAACTAATTCAGGTTGAATTATTAGCAAAATATTTATTTCTTGGTTTATATTTCAATAAAATTTTATTTATTCAAAATAGGTATAGGTTGAATCAAAATGACTGTAATTAACATGATTTTAAGATTAACTATATTTATTTGTTTTTTAAAGAATTATTTGGCGTTACTTTTTTTATTGTTATTCATGGCTACTATAAGAGCTAAAATAGATAGATCAAAAAGGAGAGTGCGGCTATTCTTATTAATAAGATAATTGATAGGTTATCTGATTAATCCTAGATTGAGATAATGGATGAATCAGTGATGTATTAATTAGAGATATATCGCATAATAAAACAGCTACTATAACTAGGAATAGGTATTTAATAGCTAATGTATAAATAAAAAGCTGTAAATATAAAAGGAAATTAATATATAATTCAAAAAATAATATGAGGACGGTATATTTTTTAGACATTATAATTATATAAAGGAGGGTAAATTGGAATCACAAATTGGGACAGAGTTATCACGTGTTGTTCGCATGTGGAGAGCATTAATCGACTATCGTTTGAAGCCTCTTAAGCTTACACAGACACATTGGGTTACATTGCATAATATAAGTCAACTACCACCTGAGCAATCTCAAATACAGTTAGCGAAAGCGATTGGTATTGAACAGCCTTCATTAGTAAGGACTCTAGATCAATTAGAGGAAAAAAAATTGATTTCTAGACATACTTGTACAAATGATAGGAGAGCTAAAAGAATAAAATTAACGGAAGAGTCTGAACCCTTTATTAAAACGGTAGACCAAGTCATAAATAATACGCGTATAGAAATACTGAACAACATTAGTAAAGATGAGCTTTACCAACTATCACAGTTACTTATGAAACTTGAAAAAAATATCTTGAGGCTACAAAATGACTCTTGATGTAAAAAATATGCCTAGCTAATGAATGACATATTAATTATTAAATTTGTGTTTAAAATAATTTAGTATATGATTTTTTAATGAAATAGTAATTACACTTGGTTATAATTTTCATTAAATCATTATTATTATGAAATATAGTTAAGGCTATTAATTATTTTTTCGCTGTGATACCTTCATTTTTAATTGTTAGCTAGCTAATTTATCGGTAGATACTAATAAATACTTTATTAAAGGAGATAGGCTAAAATAAATTTATTGATTTGAATGCAAGGCATTTATATGTAAACAAGAAATTGTGTCATTCAAAAGCCATGCACAATAAATAAAAAATATGATTATCTACCATAAAGTAACGATATCATTCAGCAATACTATTTGTAAGTAATGCTCACCGGCCATGGCCGGTGAGCATGCCTAATTTAGTACTGTATGATTACCGAGGAGACACAGTAACAGTATTTCCGCTATTCGCAATCATAACACGTTGGCCATTACGGAAGGTGCTTGGGTCTTGTTTTTGAACAACAACAATGTTTTTACCGCTATCGAGGCGGATTTCTAATTGAACACCTTGGCTTCTATTTAATGCGCCTTGAGCTTCCTGACCAGCTAAACCACCTGCAATAGCACCTGCGGCAGTTGCTAATGTGTTACCTGTACCACCACCGATGGTGTTACCTAATAACCCACCAAGAACAGCACCACCAATTGCACCAATCACGTTACCGTCTTCACCAGCTTGAATAGTCACAGGGCGAGCATTCAGAACAGTACCATAAGTCACAGTCTGTACCTGTTTCGCATCCTTGGCTGAAATAGTATCACCAGAAAGCGTACTGGTATTGACACAGCCTGATAAAGCTGCAACTGCTACAACACCTACAAAAACTTTCTTAAGCATAAGAACTCCTATGAGATTTGCTGTCTGTGGCACTAACATAGCATCGTATATTTGTTTTCACCATAAACACAACAAGTATCAAAATAATGATATTAAAAAGCGATGGTTAGATTACCGATTTTGATTTAAATAGAGTGTAAACACTAGGTAAAATATCTCAAATTCGAGATGATTTCATTCAATAAGGCACTCTTTGTTAAATATTCATATAGGGTAGTCAGCTTATGAGCATCATTTCGCACCAGTTGCTAAAAGAATAGTCGTTAAAACTTTAGCTGAAATACTAAACAGTATTGCTAAGCTGATAAATGTATTATGTATCATTATATTGAAAATGAAAGTTTCAGATATTACAAAACGTCTTTTTAGTTGGGTTGTCTAGCAATTTTTAGTTTTAGAGCATTTATTTATTATTCCTGCGAAGCGCTCCGAGAAATTGCATCGAATTGTTGACAAAATTTGTCATCAAAGCACAATCTTTTGTAGCTGAGCGTTGTAAAGTTAATGTGCACTCTGAAGGAACAAGAATAATGATGAAATCAGGTCGTTACATAGGGGTTATGTCAGGAACTAGCCTAGATGGTGTTGATGTCGTTCTTGCCGCAATTAGTGACAAATTTGTCGCAGAGCAATCCAGTTTGAGTGTTGCATTTCCCATTGAATTAAAAAAAAGAATTTTAGATATATGCCAAGGGCAAACAACAACGCTATCAGAGGTTGGTAAAATTGATCGAGAGTTAGGCTCTTTATATGCAGATGCGGTAAACCAACTTCTTATTCAAACTGGTTTAACATCTGAAGATATCATTGCTATCGGTTGCCATGGTCAAACTGTTTGGCATGAGCCCGATGGCGAACAGCCTTTTACTATGCAATTAGGCGACAACAACCGTATTGCCGCTTTAACAGGGATCGCGACGGTAGGTGATTTTCGCCGAAGAGATATGGCTTATGGGGGACAGGGAGCACCTTTAGTTCCTGCATTTCACTTAGCTGTTTTAGGTCACCCTACAGAAAAACGAATTGTACTAAATATTGGTGGAATAGCTAATGTCACAGCTTTATTACCTGGTGCCTATGTTAAGGGTTATGACACAGGGCCGGGAAATATGTTAATGGATACGTGGAGCTGGCGTATAAAGCAACAGGCATATGATAAAGACGGTGAATGGGCAAGTCGAGGTCAAGTTGATCATGCATTACTAAAAGCGATGCTAAGTGACCCATACTTTAGACGTTCATCACCGAAAAGTACGGGGCGTGAGTATTTCAACACACAATGGTTAGAGCAGCATTTAGTTCATTTTCCATCAATTTCAGCTGACGATGTTCAAGCCACTCTGTGCGAATTAACCGCAGCTTCTATCGCAGAACAAGTATTACTGTGTGGCGGTTGTGAGCGCTTAATAGTATGTGGTGGAGGGGCAAAGAATACTTTTCTAATGCAACGGATGGCAGCCTTGCTTCCGGGAATTGAAGTGGCACCAAGTGATAAATTTGGTTTAAGTGGTGATGACATGGAAGCCTTGGCTTTTGCATGGCTAGCTGCTAGAACGGTATCTGGTCTTCCTGGAAATTTAGCCTCTGTTACTGGGGCAAGTAAAGAGACTGTGCTTGGGGCAATATACCCTAAAAATACCGATAAAAAATAACTGTGGTAAAGGACATAAAAATGAACGAGCTAGGTGAAATAGATCTTGCATCGGTACGTCGTGAATACACAAAAGGTGGGTTAAGACGTAATGACTTAACGCCAAACCCACTGACGCTTTTCGAACTCTGGATGAAGCAGGCGTGTGAAGCTCGCTTGAGTGACCCAACAGCAATGTGTGTTGCTACTGTGGATGAAGCCGGGCAACCCTACCAGCGTATTGTACTTTTAAAACATTTTGATGATAAAGGCCTTGTATTTTATACCAATTTAGGTAGCCGAAAAGCACAGCATTTAGAAAAAAATAATAAAATTAGTCTACATTTCCCATGGTACCCATTAGAGCGCCAAGTCAATTTCACTGGGGTTGCTGAGCGTTTAAACCCTATTGAAGTTGTAAAATATTTTCATAGTAGGCCGAAAGATAGCCAAATTGCAGCATGGGCATCAGCTCAGTCTTCTAGAATTTCAGCGCGTGGTATTTTAGAAGGGAAATTTTTAGAACTAAAACAAAAATTTAAGAACGGTGACGTCCCATTGCCTAGTTTTTGGGGAGGATATCGAGTGGTATTTAATAGTGTTGAATTTTGGCAAGGCGGTGCACACCGTTTGCACGACCGTTTTTTATACCAGCGAGAAGGTGATGGCTGGAAAATTGATAGATTAGCCCCTTAGGATCATGTTTTTTAGCTGGCACTTAATTGATATGCGCTTTATGCTATAGCCTCATTTAAGTAAATTGACAAATTACACTGGTGAGTTTTTGATAAGCCTCTCAAACTTACTGGTCATTCAAACCAAAATAGATAGACAAAATACAACTGATGGAGTCATTGATGTCTAGCAATAACCTGATTAAACAATTGCAAGAGCGGGGCCTCGTTGCCCAGGTAACGGATGAGGATGCGTTAGCAGAGAGACTGGCGCAGGGCCCTATCTCTCTCTATTGTGGCTTCGATCCTACCGCTGATAGCTTGCATTTGGGACATCTGGTTCCTTTGCTGTGTTTAAAACGATTCCAACTAGCCGGGCACAAGCCTGTGGCGTTGGTCGGTGGTGCAACGGGCCTTATTGGCGACCCGAGCTTTAAAGCTACTGAGCGTAAATTAAACACCACAGAAACCGTTCAAGAGTGGGTAGAAAAAATCCGTAACCAAGTTTCACCGTTTTTAAGCTTTGATTGTGGTGATAACAGTGCACGCCTTGCTAATAACTATGATTGGTTTGGCAAAATGGATGTGCTGACTTTCTTGCGCGATATTGGTAAACATTTTTCGGTTAACCAAATGATTAACCGTGAGTCTGTTAAGCAACGTTTAAATCGTGATGACGTTGGTATCTCTTTTACTGAGTTTGCTTATAACCTTTTACAAGGTTATGACTTCGCAAATATGAACAAAGAGATGGGTGTAGAGCTGCAAATTGGTGGCTCAGACCAATGGGGTAACATTACTTCCGGTATCGATTTAACACGTCGCTTACACCAAAACCAAGTATTTGGTATGACGGTTCCTCTGATTACTAAAGCAGATGGCACTAAATTCGGTAAAACTGAAGGTGGTGCAGTTTGGTTAGACTCCAAGAAAACCAGCCAGTATAAATTCTATCAGTTCTGGATCAACACTGCAGATGCGGATGTTTATCGCTTCTTAAAATTCTTCACATTCATGGAACTAGATGAAATCAATGCGCTAGAAGAAGAAGATAAAAACAGTGGAAAGGCACCTCGAGCTCAATATGTATTAGCGGAGTTAGTCACTAAACTGGTACATGGCGAAGAAGGGTTAGCAGCAGCGAAACGTATTACAGAAAGCTTATTCTCTGGTGCAGTATCTGATTTAACTGAAGCTGATTTTGAGCAATTGGCTCAAGATGGCATGCCTTGTATCACTTTGGAAGCAGGTGCGGATTTACAGCAAGCTTTAGTTGATTCAGAGTTAGTGCCTTCTCGTGGGCAAGCAAGAACGGCAATTAGTTCTAACGCGGTATCAATTAATGGCCAAAAACAAACAGAGCCAATGTATGTGTTCTCTGACGCAGATCGCCTGTTTGGTCGTTATACCTTGATCCGTCGTGGTAAGAAAAACGACTGTTTAATTAATTGGAAATAGCTCTGACTAACCTTTGTAATATCAGCCCGGAATTTTCCGGGCTATACTCGTCATACTTCAAGTTGCATGAGTGTTAATTGTGCTATGCTCTTCGAATTATATATCGATGTATATAATTCGAGCTATTTTCTCAAGCCGCTTACATGTAATTAGAATTATTTGGAGTATATCCATATTAGCAACGGATAATCACTGATTTCTCTTCATTCGACATAACAATTCTTTGGGTTTTCAATGAAAAGCGTATTATCAATTCAATCCCATGTTGTTTTCGGCCATGCAGGAAACAGTGCTGCCGCATTTCCTATGTGCCGAATGGGCGTAGATGTGTGGCCACTCAATACCGTACAGTTTTCGAATCATACACAGTATTCACAATGGACCGGAAGTGTTTTTTCCGCACAACACTTAACCGACATCATTGATGGTTTAGCTAAAATCCATAAATTAGAAATTTGTGATGCTGTATTAAGCGGTTATATCGGTTCAGCTGAGCAAGGAAATGATATTCTTGCTATCGTGGAAAGGGTCAAAGTAGCTAATCCGCAAGCCCTCTATTTTTGTGATCCAGTAATGGGGCATCCGGAGAAAGGCTGTATTGTTGCTCCGGGAGTTGCTGAATTCCTTTGTGAGCGTGCATTGGCCGCGAGTGATGTTATCGCACCAAATTTATTAGAATTAGAAACATTAACGGGTAGAACAATTAAAAATGTTGAAGAAGCTACCCAAGCTGCACGTGAATTGTGTCACAAAGGCCCTAAAATCGTTCTTGTTAAACATTTAAGCCGAGCAGGGTATCGCGCAGATCGTTTTGAAATGATCCTTGTAACAGCAGAGCACAGTTGGCATGTTAGCCGTCCTCTTGTTGACTTTGGTGAAAAACAACCTGTAGGTGTTGGTGACTTGACCAGTGGTTTAATGTTGGTTAACTTATTGAAAGGTGAGCCTTTAGATAAGGGGTTAGAGCACGTTGCTGCTGCAGTATATGAAGTGATGATAAAAACCAAAGAGATGGGGGAGTACGAATTACAACTCGTCGCTGCTCAAGACAAAATGGTTAACCCAGAACATAACTTCTGTGCAACACAATTAGATTAAGCTGCTTTTCAGCTGATAAAATTTTAGTTGATAACATAAAGCGGGAAAACTATGTTTTATCCCGCTTTATCAACAACCATACAGCGCACTACTGAAAGCGTGCTATTTTACAGATTAGATTAGTCCTTCCGCTTTTAATGCATCTTGAACATTAGGGCGTTTAGCTATTTTAGCACTGTAATCTTGCAGGTGGGTCAGGCTAGTCAAATCGAGCCCAACGTGTTTTGCCCAATTACTCACAGTGAATAAATAGGCATCTGCGACACTAAAAGTATCTCCAGCAAAGAAAGCCTGTTTAGCGAGCACGTTATCAACATACGCAAACTTATTAAACAATACATTACGGACAGTATCTTTATACTCTTCTGGTGTTCCTAGAGTGAATAAAGGTGAGAAATTTTTATGTAGTTCTGTCGAAATAAAGTTTAAAGCTTCTAATTGGTGATAACGTTTCATAGAACCAGGAAGTGCGATTAGGTTACGATCCGGTTTTTGGTCCGCAATATATTGGACAATTACAGCACCTTCTGTGAGTTGTTCGCCATTATCTAACACTAAAGTGGGTACTTGTCCTTTTGGGTTTATTGCTAAAAAGTCTTCACCTTTCTCGGTTTTTTTCTCTTTTATATTTACTCGTTCAATACTGAAATCTAAACCTGTTTCACGCAGAATGATGTGAGGAGAAAGTGAGCAAGCACCGGGAGCGTAATATAATTTCATCATAAAACTCCTAAATTGTTGAGTTGGCATTCATATAGCAAATAAACACATATTGCTTAAGTATATCATTACTTTCTATTAACGAATTGCCATCAGGTGCGAGTTAAACAATAAAACCCATAATTGGATGGAAAGTATCGTCAATATTAATAGGTAGTGTAAATCTAGTGATTAAAGCTATAAATAATAAAAATGCATAAATTTAAGATAGTTACCTTATGTAGAGTAATTCGATTTTGCTAAACTCCTCGCCTAATCTTCGGAAAGAAAACAAACCGAATAATAAAAGAATAGGTGAGTGAATAGATGACCAGTTTGTGTCAGAAATTGAATTTTTTAGGAAAGTTAGACCAAATTTTAATGGCTCACCAGCCGAATAATAGCCATGGAATTAAACGCTTTCTATTAGAGTTTTGGTTTTTCGGTTTAATTAATGCTCGTTCTTGTTTATTCGCTGGTTTTTTCTTTTTGGCACTATTCTTAGTCCCAGCTAAAGGATTAATAGGTATCCCTCGCTATGACCTGTTACTAATTTTTGCCGTTGCTTTTCAAGCTTTGTTAGTGTGGTCAAAGTTAGAAACTTGGGATGAATTAAAGGCTATTTGTGTTTTCCATTTAGTCGGTTTTATGATGGAGCTATTTAAAACTTCAGCAACGATAGGTTCTTGGCAATATCCCGATGAGGCTTATACGAAACTTTGGGGAGTTCCTCTATTTACTGGTTTTATGTATGCCGCCGTAGGGAGCTATATCATTCAATCTTGGCGATTTTTTAAAGTAAGAATTGAACACTATCCACCTTATTGGATGGCGACACTAGTCGCACTGGCTATTTATATTAATTTTTTTAGCCACCATTATATTGATGATTATCGTTGGTATTTAGCGACGTTTATTATGGGGTTGTATGCGCGCAGTATGGTTTTTTACACTCCGCTAGATAAAGAGCGAAAAATGCCATTATTACTTGCATTTATGCTAATTGGTTTTTTTATTTGGCTAGCTGAGAATTTTGGGACATTTTTTGGTGTTTGGCAGTATCCAAACCAAATTGGTGCTTGGTCAATGGTACATGCAGGTAAGTGGGGAGCATGGTCACTGTTGGTGATTGTCACATTTACGATAGTCGTTCACCTTAAACATATTAAAGCCAATGTGACGATAGCACGTTAAATAAGATGTTTAATTTGTTGCCTGTGAAGGTGTTTACCCACAGACAACTGAATAACAGTTACAAGTCTTGTCGCCAAGCATCAATCGACAGGGGTTCACCAAAGTGACTTTCAATTAACCGGCGAGTAACGTCGTGAAGAGGGGCAGCTAAAACCTCTGCGGTATTACCACGCTCAACAACTTCGCCTTTATCCATGACAAGCATTTTATCGCTGACGTGTTTCATCATCCCCAAGTGCTGGGTAACATAGATAAATGCAATATCTTGTTTTGCTTGTAAATCTAACATTAAGTTGATGATTTGCGAGCGCATGGACATGTCTAACGAAGCTAACGCTTCATCAGCAATAATAATTTCGGGTTGTAGAATAAGTGCTCTTGCCAATGCAATACGTTGTTTTTGTCCAGATGCTAACATGTGTGGATAATATTCAGCGTGGTCGGCGAGTAACCCGACTTGGCGAAGCGTTTGAATAATACGCCTTTCACGTTCTATTCCAGTTAAGTCAGTGTTTAATTTTAAAGGGAGCTCAAGCGTTTGACCAATACGCTGCCTTGGGTTTAGGGATGTACTTGGATCTTGGAAAATCATGCGAATACGCTGGCAACGGTAGCTATAATCGCCAAAATTCAGGCGTTGTCCACGAATGAAAATATCGCCGCTGGTGGGTTCTACAACGCCTGATAACATTCGCGCAAGGGTTGATTTTCCTGAGCCATTGGCGCCAATGATAGCTAATGTCTGGCCTGCCTGTAAGTTAAAGCTAACGGGTTTGACGGCTTGTAATTCGTGTCGATGAAATAACCCTTCACGAAAACGGAAAGTTTTTGTGAGATTACGGACTTCAAGTAAGGTTTCCATTTAGGGTTGTTCCTCGGTGTTTAGCGGGTAATGGCAAGCAACGAGATGGCCTTTAATATTGCGTAATTGTGGCGCGTTGATGCAAGTTCGTTGTGCATAGGGGCAACGAGGTCCAAGGCGACAACCAATGGGCAAATGTTCAAGTGAAGGAATTGCACCAGGTAACGTATTTAACCGCCCTTTATGGGGAAGAGGGCTTTCAAAATCAGGGATTGAGCGGATTAGTGCTTGAGTATAAGGGTGGCGTGGCCGTTGTAGAATATCTTCAGGAGTTGCGCTTTCAACTGTTTGCCCGCAATAGAGTACATTGATGCGATCAACAAGTTTCGACATCATTTCCATATCATGACTAATGAGTAAAATTCCCATATTATTGTTTTGGTTTAATTTATCCAATAAACGGAAAATTTGAGCCTGAGTAGTTGACTCCATCGCATTGGTGGGTTCATCAGCGATTAATAACCGGGGTTGGTTAGCGATGGCAATCGCTATCATGACTTTTTGACATTCACCATCGGTTAATTCATAAGGATAACTGCGCATGATATCTTTATGATCTTTTATCCCCACACGGTGCAATAGCTCTATAGCACGACGTTTACGCCAATTAAAACGTTGCCACCAGCGGCCTTTATAAGTCCACCCTGGGATAGCTTGGATAAGCTGTTTACCAATATCAGCAGCTGGATCGAGACAAGATTGTGGCTCTTGAAATATCATCGAGATATTATGGCCAATTAGTTTGCGGCGTTTACGTGGGCTGAGTTTTAGTAAGTCAATGTCTTGAAAGCGAAAACGGTCAGCTTTTACTCGAATATTATCTTTAGTCACGCCACAGATAGCTTTTGCAATAAGGCTTTTTCCGGAACCTGATTCGCCAACTAAACCTCTTATTTCCCCCTCAGATAGCGTCATTGAAACGCGGTCAACCGCTTTGACGGGGCCATTTGCAGTCATAAATTCGATAGTTAAATTGCGGATGTCTAGAAGTGGCATTATTCAACCCCCGCGTTGATGGCACGATGTAGCCCGTCACCTAAAAGGTTAACAAAAAGCACGCTTATCATGATGGCAGCACCTGGCAAGATAACCGTCCAAGGAGCCACATAGATAAGCTCTAAAGTATCACCTAGCATTGCACCCCATTCAGAAGAGGGAAGTTGCGCACCTAAATCAAGAAAACCTAAAGCAGCAATATCTAAAATAGCGATAGAAAGTGCTCGAGTCAGTTCAGTGACGAGAATAGGGGTAATGTTAGGAAGTACGGTATACCATAAAATAAAAATGTTTGAAGCGCCATCAAGGCGTGCGGCAACGATGTATTCTTTATCTAACTCATCATGTACAGCGACATAGATAGTTCTTACCATTCGTGGAATTAATGCAAGGCAAATAGCTAACATTGCATTTTGTAGGCTAGCGCCCATAAAGGCGACAACAATAATTGCCAGTAATAAGGAAGGAATTGACAGTAACGTATCGAGTATATGGTTAAAAATTGCAGATTTTAACCCACGAGTCATCCCAGCTAAGCAGCCGAGAACTAATCCAATGAGTGTCGCAATCAGTGTGACTAAAATAGCGGCACCAAATGTCGATTTAGTACCAATCAATAGCCGACTTAGAATATCACGGCCCAGATCGTCTGTACCAAAGAAGAATGCCACTTCGCCATAATGAGACCAAGACGGCGGCGTTAGTTGGTAACCTAGAAACTGTTGATCTAGTGCATAAGGTGCCAGATAAGAGCCAACAAAACATAAAATTAATAAAACCAACACACCAACAAACCCCACCATAGAGGTTACATCTGATGAGAAGATATTCCATACCACTCGAGTTGGGGATGGCATTTTTTGTTCACGATAAAAATTATCTGAGGACATACCAATCCTTATGTTTTAATGGGTCCATCATGGCACCTAAAATATCAGACAGCACATTTACAGTAATCACGAGCGCACCAATTAGCATCACCCCAGCAGAAATCGCAGAGTAGTCTTCTTGGCGGATTGCTGTAACCAACCAACGACCAAGCCCCGGCCAGTTAAAAACGAGTTCAGTGACCATGGTCAGTGTTAACATCGTAGAAAACTGTAAGCCAAGCTTAGGAATAATCGGTGGAATAGCATTATGAAAAATATGGCGGCGAATGATTTTAATCCGTGAAAGCCCTCGAATAGCGGCTGCTTTGATATAATTTTCACTGGCGATTTCTTCGGTGCTATTACGTACTAACCGAATAACCTCGGTTGTTGGTGCGAGTGCTAAAGTGAGGACAGGTAACACCATGTGCTCAAGTACATTGATAATCATATCGTTACGATAGGGGGAGTCAGAAAGCCATGCATCAACCAAGGCAAAGCCAGTCACCGTTTTTAAATTATATAATAGGTCAATTCGGCCAGATACAGGAAGCCATCCTAGATGTAATGAGAAAAAGAGAGTTAAAACCAGTGCAAGTACAAATACAGGGACAGAAAATCCTAATAAAGCAAAGACACTGATAGCAATATCTGCAGGCTTGTTACGCCAAAATGCAGCAATGATACCGAGTGGTATACCTGTCGTTAAAGCAAAAATAAACGCTAAAATGCATAACTCCATGGTTGCAGGGAATGTGTCCCTTAATTGTTCCGTTATGGGTTCCCCGTTGATACTTGAAACACCAAAATCAAAATGGAGTAAGCCTTCAAAATAAAAAATATAGGCATCGATAAGTGATGCGCCGCTCAGAGGTGCATTAGGCGTAAAATAGCTTAAACTAAAGCTGACTAGCGATAAGAAGAACACCGTGACTAATAAAAGTAAAAAACGACGCAGTGAATAAATAATCATGGTTTCTGCCTCTGTTTTTTCGGAGAAACTTTTTCAGGCTGCTCCATTTCACGATACACGCCAGCAAATGAGGTATTACCAAACGCACTGATCATTAGGCCTTTTATATCATAGCGGTAGGCCTGTAAACGTAAAGAATAGGCGAGGGGTAAGACGGGTAAATCTTCCCCTAAAATTTGCTGTGCTTGGTGGTAATAATCTATACGTGCGGCTAATTGCTGTGTCAATAGTGCCTTATGTAAGATTTCATCAAAGGCAGGGTTACACCAATGGCTTAAATTGGTTTGGGAACCAATTGCTGCACAACTCAGTAGCGGACGGAAAAAACTGTCTGGGTCATTACTGTCAGTTGTCCAACCCGCTAATGTCATATCATGGCTTCTATCCATTAATTGGTTTTCTTGGAAACGGCCTTCGACAGAACGGATATTCATCACAATACCGACCTGCGCTAAATCAGCTTGGATAAGCTCTGCCATCTTAAGTGGGCTTGGGTTATATGATTGGGAGGCGATTGGTACCCATAAATCTAGTTTTAGATTTTCTAATCCCATCTCTTTGAGCATTTGCTTAGAAAGTTCGGGATTATAATCGGTGATCTTTGCTTGATTGTCATAAGCCCATGATGCTCTTGGTAAAATAGATGCGGCTGTTTCTGCCGTGCCGTAATAAATTGATTGCATTAGACGTTCATTATTAATTGCATACGCAATTGCTTGGCGTACTTTTAGCTTATCTAATGGCGGCTTGCTGGTGTTAAATGCGAGGTAGGCAATATTCATCCCAGAACGCATAGAAATTCGTAAACGCGGGTCATCGCGTAATACCTTTAACTGGCTTGCGGCAGGGTAAGCTAAAACGTCACATTCCCCAGTGAGTAATTTTGAAATACGGCCAGTTCCACCTGCTCCCATGTCAACAACCACTTCTTCCATACGAGGCAAGCCCTTCCAATAATTGTCATTTCTAAGAAGTCTAACGAATTGCCCTGCTTGGTAGTCATCTAAATGAAATGGCCCCGTACCAATTGGTCGCCAATCGATCAGCTCTTGGCGATTTATGCTTGAAAGGAAATCGGCATATTCGGATGAAAGAATAGGAGCATAATGTGTCGCCAAATGCCATAAAAAAGACGCATCAGGAGAGTTCAAACGAAACTCCACTGTATGGTTATTAATTTTACGTATGCTTTGCACGCTGTTGGCGAACTGTAAGCTATCGAAATAAGGGTAATGCCCCCCATTGATGTAGTGATAGGGGTGATTCACCTCAAACATGCGGGAAAAGCTGAACACAACATCATCAGCATTCATATTGCGTGTAGGTGTAAACCAAGTTGTATTTTGGAATTTTACATCTTTACGCAAGTATAAACGGTAAGTTGCACCGTTATCTAAAACTTCCCATCTAGCAGCCAGTTCAGGAACCAAGCGATAAGTGAACGGATCAACATCTAATAGCCGATCATAAATTTGAGCACCGAGAGGGTCGACAATTAGCCCACTACTAACTAATTGTGGGTTAAACGTGGTAACGACCCCATTTACACAGTAAATAAAGCCTTTTTGGCGTATATCTGCAGGGACCTCGTTAGCCACAATATCGGTAAAGCGCTCTTGGTTATTAAGCGCTTGTGCAGACACAGAAATGATAAATAAAAACCAAACAGTTAATAGGCGCATACCACTGACATCGTTAACGAGAATTGACCTATTGTAGCGTAAAAATGGGGATACAGGGTATAAGCAAAATTTAGCCTCATAACGTATGAAAATTAAGCTAAAATGGATGATGTTAATATAATAATCAACTTAAATTATTATATTAATCATTGAAGTATGTCTTAATGAGAAAAAATCTCATTAAAAAGCTTTACAAATGACACTGATAACGATTATCATTCGTTTTGTCACTTAAGCCGAGTGCTTATGTAGACAAGGCATGACATTGCTCACATTGCTTCCAGTGTTTTATTTGATAGCCAGCTTGGGTGCTGGCTTTTTTTTATGGAGAAATAGATGAGCTTGTTTAGCTTAATTTCTAGCTATTATTTTAAACCCACATAGTGTAAGTCTTCATCGGTTACGTTGCCTTGAAGGGTACATAAGAAACGAACAACACCTCTTTGCTCATCTTTTTCAATAATCAGCATTTTTTCAGCAGCATTTGGTTCCAAGTTGTAATCTTGCGTTGCGTGTTCGTTAAATACCCATTTACTTTGCAAATTATGGCGGATCATCGGTGAGTAGATATAAGTATTTCCTACCTTTATAATCGCAATTCTTGATGACGTATAGCGGACAACCTCTTCAAGGCTTTGTGTTGTTTCAAATCCCCAAAAATAGTATTGACCACGCAAGCCTAAATAGGCGAAGCCATCATATTTATCAAAATTACTATGACTAACAAAAAAACGGTTAAAAGTCACAATACCGGTTGGTGAAAAATTGAGATTAACAGAAACGTGTTCATTGGTGCCTAATTGGTTATTTTTCAATGCATTAGAAATATCGTTTAAAACAGGGTCATCTTTTATTTTCTTGAAGAAAGCGGCATCACAGTAAGAAAATGTTTTCATCAATGATTGCGCATTAACCGTAGGAGATAACCCTAGAAGAAAAAAGGTGATCGCTAGTACATTTATATTTTTCATAATAGGCTCCTCATATAATAAGAATTATATTAATAGAGATATCATATAAATATATTTCGCACAGTAGTTAAATATGACAAGGTGTAAATACAAATAATAAAACAGCATTAATCATATTAAAATAGAATTATCTATCTATATATAATTAACTAAACGTGCTAAAGAAAATTATATTTTTTATATAATAGCTAGTGGAAATTACTAATTATCACTTTTTTTGGGGGTGTCAAAATGGTTTTTAGTGTAATTTTGCTTAATTTTTTATGATGAAGTTATCTTTTAACTAATTGTTATTTATTGTTTTTATTTTATTTGGTTTTTTACTAATGCTGTTAGTAATTAAGTGATAAGTAATATTTAAAAGTGCAATGTGAAATTGGAAACATTTAGTAATAATAAAGCCCACGATTTTCAAATTTAAACTTTTTATCTCTAAGTATATTGCATTAGTTCAAACAATAAATTTGGATTGTTTGAACTAATGACTATTAAATTTCAATATTTATTTGATGTTTTTTAATTAAACCACGCAGTTGGTCATAACTTAGAGATAACCGTTGTGCTGCTTTACGCTGATTAAAATGACAATCTGCTAGCGCTTGTTCTAATAGTGCTTTTTCAGATTGCTGTTGCCACTGACGTAAGTCACAAGGTAGTGAAGGTAAAATGGTATTTGCTTGTTGGGAAGGCTGTATGGGTTGGGGGCTTGGTGATTCATGCAGCTCAGCAAGTTTTTCACCAAATGGATTGAAAATAATATTATCAACGGGTTCAGCATGGTTTCCATGGCGGTATATTGAACGCTCAATGACATTTTTTAATTCGCGTACATTACCTGGCCATGGGTAGTTTTGCAGGGCTTGTTGGGCATGTCGTGTAAAACCTGTAAAGTGCGAACGTTTTAATTCACCACACATTAAAATAGCAAAATGCTCTGCTAATAATAATATATCAGGTTGCCGTTCACGTAATGGGGGAAGGCGAATGACATCAAAAGCCAGTCTATCTAAGAGGTCGGCTCGAAAACGACCTTGTTTGGCGAGTTCGGGTAAATTGGCATTTGTGGCACAGATTAAACGCACATCTACGTGTAAAGCTTGGCTTCCACCGACACGTTCAAGCTCGCCATATTCAATGACACGCAGGAGTTTCTCTTGAACTGACATAGGTGCAGTCGCGAGTTCGTCAAGAAAAAGAGAACCTTTGTCAGCTCGTTCAAAGCGCCCTTGATGGCGTTTTTGGGCTCCCGTAAAAGACCCCGCTTCATGTCCAAATAATTCAGAATCCAGCAAATTCTCATTGAGTCCGCTGCAATTGAGAGAGATAAAAGCTTCTTGCCAGCGAGGGGAAAGATAATGGAGTCTATCTGCGATAAGCTCTTTACCCGTGCCGCGTTCACCGATAACTAAAACAGGTTTATTGAGTTGTGCGAGTTCAGAGGCTTGTTCGAGTACATCGAGAAAGTTACTTGAAACGCCAAGAATAGGTTCATTGGTTTCTTTCATGGTTTTTTTCACCAATAGTTGGTTTAAAATGCCGATATTTGAACTATAGACTAAAATGATTTTCAGGGGAAGCTTATAATTATTCTCTTTAAAATCATATCAATATGAATTAATTTAAAAGTTGGCACGCGAATTGCTATTTGAAATATGTAATAGCAATAGCTAAATACAGCAACATGCGAATTGTTGTTAGACTTACGGAGCGTCAGGTATGGGTTGGAAGCCAAATCAGGTCGAGGCGCTACAGAATGATTAAATCCATCAAGGGGATATAAACAATGGGTATTTTTTCACGTTTTGCCGATATCATTAATGCAAACATCGCTTCTTTGTTAGACAAAGCAGAAGATCCGCAAAAAATGATCCGTCTGATGATTCAAGAAATGGAAGATATGTTAGTTGAAATCCGGTCAACATCAGCACGTACTTTAGCAGAAAAGAAAGGTTTAGAACGTCGCATTGAGATGGGCGAAAAACAAGTTGCTGATTGGCAAGAAAAAGCAGAATTAGCGCTGGTGAAAGATAAAGAAGATTTAGCGCGTGCGGCACTGATTGAAAAGCAAAAAGTGAGTGCAATGGTCGATACCTTAAAACACGAGCTGATTATTGTTGATGAAACCTTGACTCGTTTGAAAGGTGAAATCACTGAATTAGAAAACAAACTGCAAGAAACTCGTGCGAAACAGCAATCAATGGTTGTTCGTATGGAAGCCGCACAATCTAGTCGTAATGTACGTCGCCAGCTGGATAGCGGCAAACTGGATGAAGCAATGGCGCGTTTTGAACAGTTTGAGCGCCGTATAGACCATATGGAAGGTGAAGCCCAAAGTTATGGTATTGGGAAACAAAAATCACTGGATCAACAGTTTGCAGAGTTAAAAGCAGACGACGAAATAAGTGCGCAATTAGCGGCACTTAAAGCTAAAATCAATAAAGATCAGTAACAGTTATTTTGATGCACTGGTACGTTAGTAATATCGTATCAGTGCCATAGATAGGTTAACCATATGTATAAGGATATGTGATGGGCTACGTTTTTCTGTCTCTCGTATTAATCATTTTTCTCATTTTTATTCTGCCTATTTGGCTGTGGCTACATTACAGCAAAAAAAACAGTGGGCAAGGGAGTCAGCTAACTGAAAATGAAGTACAACGTTTGATGCAATTAGCAGAACAAGCATCACAGATGCAGCAACGCATTAAAACGCTTGAAGATATTTTGGATGCAGAACACCCAAATTGGAGGCAAAAATAATGACTCAATTTCGCAACCGCAAACTTTACCGTTTAACGGATAGACGTGTGTTCGGTGGTGTGTGTTCGGGTATTGCTGAGTATTTAGAACTTCCAGTTGCTTTGGTTAGAGCATTAGCCGTATTGGCTCTATTTGTCAGTTTTGGTATTACTTTGATTTTGTATATCGTGATGTGCTTTGTCGTAGAAACGGCACCAAGTGGCTACCGTTCACAGCAAGATATTGGCCCAGAAGTCAGTAGTCTTATTAACCAAATCGATACACAATTAAAATCAGGTGAAATGAAGCTACGCCAGATTGAAAGATACGTTACGTCAGATACTTATACAGTGAACAGTAAATTTCGAAATCTATAATAAATCGCATCACCATCACATGATAAGGGATTAGGTTTCAAAACCAAATCCCTTTTGTTTTTGATAAAAAAGTGAGTGAAATATGGCAAACAACGTTCGTTATCGAATTAAAAAATTTGCAAAGAAACTTTTGCTACGAAAAGGTATTCGATTAGCCGCAGTGTTGCTCATGACGTATGGCCCAGCAGGGTTCATAGGTAAACTTATTAAGTTATTGACAAGTAAATGGTTGCTTAATGTACTAATTAAACGGTTAACCTAATACAATTTGTTTTATGCTAAATTATAGAACGCAATATGACGTAAAATGAGTTTAAATTGAAAGGATAAGTCTTGGGAGGAGCATGAAACGACTGCACAGTGAATTAACTGATTTGATGAATAGAAGTGTTGATCGTCATGTTAGGCTCGCAGTAACAGGGCTTAGCCGTAGTGGAAAAACCGCATTTATTACTTCACTGGTGAACCAATTATTGAATGTGAATGCGGGCGCACGGCTCCCTTTATTTTCTGCCGCGCGTGATAAGCGGTTGTTAGGGGTGAAACGGATACCTCACCGTGATTTGTCAGTACCACGCTTTGCGTATGATGAAGGTATTGCATCCCTTTATGGGGAACCACCGCAATGGCCAACACCAACACGGGGTGTCAGTGAAATACGCCTTAAATTGCATTACCGTTCAGAAGACTCTTTTTTGCGCCATTTTGTCGATAACTCATCATTATATTTAGAGATTGTGGATTATCCCGGCGAATGGTTGTTGGATTTACCTATGCTAGATTTAAATTATCTAGCATGGTCTGAACAAATGAACACCTTAATAAAGGGAGAGCGTGCACATTTAGCCCAACCATGGCTGGCATTGTGTGAAAAATGTGACCCTTTAGCGCCTGTTGACGAAAATTTGCTGGCTGAAATTGCTGCTGCCTACACCCAGTATTTAGTTGAATGCAAGGCCCAAGGGCAACATTTTATTCAACCAGGTCGTTTCGTTTTACCGGCTGAATTAGCAGGAGCACCCGCACTCCAATTTTTCCCATGGCCGAATGTAGCCAAATATGGTGATAAAAAGCTCGCACAGGCAGGAAAAAACACCAATATTGGCGCATTACAGCAACGCTATCAATATTATTGTGAGCATGTTGTAAAGGGTTTTTATCGTGATTATTTCCAACGTTTTGACCGACAAATTGTTTTAGTTGATTGTTTGCAACCGTTAAATAGTGGTGTTGATGCATTTAATGATATGAGAATGGCGTTAACTCAATTAATGCGTAGTTTTCATTATGGTAAACGCACATTATTGAGGCGTTTATTTTCACCTTGTATTGATAAATTACTCTTTGCGGCGAGCAAGTCAGACCATGTAACACCAGATCAGCATGCAAATTTAGTGGCTTTATTGCAACAATTAGTGCAAGAGGCATGGCAGCATGCTGCATTTGAAGGGATCAGCATGGATTGTGTTGGTTTAGCATCAATACAAGCAACCGAAAGTGGCCTTGTGGATTATAAAGGTGAAAAATTACCTGCGTTAAAAGGGAATCGGTTAAGTGATGGACAACCGCTAATGTTTTATCCTGGTGAAGTCCCAAAACGGTTGCCAAATGAGCAATTCTGGCAAACTCAAGGTTTTCAATTTGAAGATTTCAGACCAAGGCCAACGCCAATGGATCAACCATTGCCACATATTCGTATGGACAGTGCGCTTGAATTTTTGTTGGGAGATAAACTGAAATGAATGAACCTTTAAAACAGCGTTTAGATTTCGCTGAAAGTAGTGAAAATGATACGAAAGAATCGCTAAAAAAAGCCCAAGTTTTTGATGAACGAGAACTCGAAAAATTCACTCCAGTTTCTTTGGAAGCAGAACAAGATAGCCAAGAGGGTGAGGTTGAAAGCCTGATTAACGAAGCGTTAAAACCAAAACGGAGTTTTTGGAGAAAGTTAGTTGGCGCTGCAGCAGGGATTTTTGGGGTCAGTGTCGTTGCTCAATTGGGCGTTTGGATCCATCAATCATGGGTAACACAAGATTGGACTGCGTTAGGTGTTGCTGCTGCGGGTGGTTTAATAGTTGTGGCGGGTGTAGGGTCAGTCGTTGGTGAATGGCGGCGGTTGTATCGCTTAAGAGAACGAGCAGAGGAACGAGACTTTGCTCGCGAATTATTGCACAGTCATGGAATGGGGCAAGGAAAGGTTTTTTGTGAAAAATTGGCAAAACAATCTGCGTTATCAATGCAACATCCTGCGATTGTTAATTGGCAAGCCACTCTCCATGATTCTCATAATGATAGAGAAGTTGTTGAATTATATAGTCGAATGGTTCAGCCCATTCTTGATGAACAAGCTCGTAAAGAAATTAGTCGTTGTTCCGCTGAATCGGCCATTATGATTGCAGTGAGCCCGTTAGCGCTGGTGGATATGGCATTTATTGCTTGGCGAAATATTCGTCTAATTAATCGGATCGCGGCAATCTATGGTATTGAACTCGGTTATTACAGCCGAATTCGGCTATTTCGTATGGTGCTCATTAATATTGCCTTTGCAGGTGCATCTGAATTAATTCGTGAAGTGGGGATGGATTGGTTATCTCAAGACATTACCGCACGGTTATCAACACGTGCAGCACAAGGTATTGGTGCGGGTTTGTTAACTGCACGTTTAGGTATTAAGGCGATGGAATTATGCCGACCACTACCTTGGATTGAAAACAAGCCTCGTTTAGCCGATTTTCGTCATCAGCTAATTGGCCAATTAAAGAATGTTATTCCCAGTAAAAAAGATAAAGCGTAAAGAAATATCGCTGGCAGAGTGAGTTGACAGTTTTCACTCACTCAGCAGCATCATTTGTTGATTAATATGCTTATTGTTATTTCAAGCCTTAAAAAATTAAGGAAAGCAGTGATTTTATTTGTTAATACCTATGAAGCTTACAAGCTGTCAACAATTTGTGACACAAACACTGTATTCCCTTAATGTTTAAGGCTAAAATACCTTTATTCTCTCGGCTTTTTTGATGAAGGTTCCTATCCATGCGCCTCGAAGTGACCTGCCAAGACCGGATCGGTTTAACGCGTGAATTACTTGATCTTTTAGTCCTACAAAATATTGATTTAAAAGGTATTGAAATATCTCCTCAACGCAGGATTTACCTAAATTTTACACCTGTGGATTTTCAGGTGTTCAGCACATTGATGGCAGAAATACGGCGTATCAATGGTGTTATTGATGTTCGCCGAATTTATTTTATGCCTTCAGAAAGAGAGCATAAAGCTGTTTGGGCGCTATTAAACTCATTTCCAGAACCTGTTTTGTCCATTGATAATAAGCTAAATATTGAGTTGGTTAACCCAATGACATTGCAATTATTTGGTTATGATGAGGCAAAAATTCGAGAAAAAACCTTTTCTCAGTTAGTCAGTAGCCAAGGGCTGGTACGTTGGTTTGAACGAGAGTCACCAGAAGCTTATACAGAGAAAGTCGTCATTAAAGGCCAAGACTATTTGATGCAAGTGACTCCTATTATTTTGGCAGATGAAAATGGTAAACTCCATTGTACAGGAGCTGTGTTGCTGTTGAAATCGGCTGAAATTTTAGATAAGCAACGTAAACAAGTTATTGAGGTAGATGGCAGTGGTTTTGAACAAATTATTGCTGTTAGCCCTGTCATGGCAAATGTGGTTGAACGGGCTAAACGTGTTGCGATGCTGGATGAGCCATTATTACTCGTTGGTGAAACAGGGACTGGGAAGGATATCTTAGCGAAAGCTTGTCATTTGCATAGTGCGCGAGGAAAAGAACCGTTTTTAGGTTTAAATTGTGCTTCGATGCCGGATGATGTCGTAGAAAGTGAATTATTTGGTTATGCAGCAGGGGCGTATCCAAATGCAGTTGAAGGTAAAAAAGGTTTTTTTGAACAAGCAAATGGCGGAACAGTATTGCTTGATGAAATTGCTGAAATGTCACCTCAAATGCAAATTAAGTTATTACGTTTTTTAAATGATGGAACATTTAGGCGTGTTGGCGAGGAACGAGAAGTTAAGGTTAATGTCCGTGTAATTTGTGCAACACAGAAAAATCTACCTGAATTGGTGGCAGAAAAAAAATTCAGAGAGGACCTTTATTATCGTTTAAATGTACTCACATTAACCATCCCTCCATTACGTGAACGTAAAGAAGATATTTTACCGCTAACCAAGACATTTGTAGCCAGTTTTTCCAAAGAGCTTCATATTGCAGAGCCTAAATTGGCGCCTTCGCTAATCGAATTTTTAAGCAGTTATTATTGGCCGGGTAATGTAAGGCAACTGAGAAATGCCCTTTATCAAGGGTTAACTCAACTTAATGGCAATATATTGGAAGCAGAGAATATCCAATTACCTGATGTAGTAAATCCTCCCGCACTGGCTTTAGATTCGCTCAATGGTTCGCTAGATGAAATTACTAAACGCTATGAAGCGTCAGTATTAGCGCGCTTGTATCGTGATTACCCGAGCACCCGTAAATTAGCTAAACGCTTGGATATTTCTCATACGGCAATTGCCAATAAATTGAGAGAATATGGTCTCAATACGAAAAAAGAGCAAAACTAATTTAAATGAACAAAACAATAACCTATGTGTTAACAGCAATAGGTTTGTTTTTTAGTGGTTCTGGCATTGCAACGACAATACCGACCCACGGTTTGAATAAGTATTGCCGAGATGTTGTAGTACGAACAGTCGGTAAAATCTATGAGAATAGGGCACTAATTCAATGTTATTTTAAAGACGTACCTTTTTTAGCTTGTGTTTAGTATGGCAAAACCTTACTAATACTATTGCTAATTGGTGAATTTTCCTGCTATATAACAAAGACAGCTACTGTTTTAGGGTATCGTAATCTCATCTGATGGGTTTCAGCCTACAAGGAGTTGCCATGGACCAATTCACTATTAATTTCATTGTAAATCGTAAGTTACGCGAATACATGAGCCAGAGTCATTATAAAAATGATATGTTTGAGTCTGCTGCCTCAGCTGCTGAACTTTATCTGATGAATAAAGCCGCAGTAAAATATTTAACGAAGAAAAATCGTTTCACGTGGGAGGCATTGGTGAAAAATGGCCATAAGCCTCGAGACCTTATTATTGATATTTTGACATCTTGTTGCCCTGTCACTCAGGATCAAGCCTTAAAAGTATTGAGTACGCTTTCTCATACTTTGATCTCTATAATGAGTGACAATAAGTTATTTGCGAATGTTGTTAATGCGAAGAACCACCAGCCATTGTACTGGGCTCACGTAGATTAGTGTGGTTTTTATATTGAGTAATGAAGCGGAAAATTCCCGCTTCATTACTAATTACAGTGAGTTAAATGATATAAAAAGCTTATTTAAGGCTGTTTAATGCACTGTCGTAATCAGGTTCTTCAGTAGTTTCAGAGACTAATTGGCTATAAATAACGTTATTATTTTCATCTAAGACAACAACGGAACGTGCATTTAAGCCTTTTAATGGACCACTAGCGATAGCAACACCATAGTCATTAGCAAATGAATCACTACGGAAAGAAGATAGCATAACGACATTATCTAAACCTTCTGCACCACAAAAACGTGCTTGTGCGAAAGGCAGGTCAGCAGAAATGCATAACACAACCGTGTTGTCCAACTCGTTTGCGAGCTTATTAAATTTGCGAACTGATGCCGCGCATACGCCAGTGTCTACACTTGGAAAAATATTTAAAACTTTTCTTTTACCTTCATAAGTTTCCAGCGTTGCTTCGCTGAGATCTTTGGTGACAAGGGTAAGGGGCTTAGCTTTTGAACCTGCTTGTAAAAAAACACCATTAACTGTGATGTCATTACCTTTTAATTTAACTGTTTGCGACATGAATTTTTCTCCCGTTCATAAAGTGATTCACTGTTAACTTAATCTAACTTCTAATAAAAAATCTTTGCGATTAAAGGTTTTTTAATGAGTAGTTATACAGTGCTGAGTTTTACATTCTACTAATGACCAAATTTTATACAGAAACCTTATCACTTACTTTGAGTTCTACATGGGGCAAAGTAAGGTAATATTACATACTTTTTATTAGGGTATGGTGCATTATCATTATATAACAGCTAAGCTTTTTCAATACTTGCGTTTTCTGTTATGCACCTTTTTAAATTGCCTTATGGAGTGTAACAAAAGGAAATCTGTCTGTATTGATTTCTTTAGTCATTATTTACTGATCAGAAAAATGACAAGGATATGGGCATAGCTATTATTGTATAATGCGAGTATTAGTTTATGTATATTTAGATAGGTAAATCAATTGATTACAAGAGAAATGTAGATTTCTGAAATATGAAAGCATATGATAAATTAAGATAAACTACAGAATAACTCAAGTGTATCGCTGTTTGATATTATCTAAACTGAGTGAGTTTTTGCTCTGTAATCTATTGTTTTTTATGGATATATGGAAATATGTTTCAATAATTAATTTACCTAAATGAAACTTAAGACGTAAATGCAGTAATATTGCTAATAATAGCACCTTCACTTGAAATCATTTAACTAGGCTTTTAGTTAACTTTATTTATACTAACAAGATAGAAAATAAAATGCATAAACATTCATTCACATCTTTAGCTGTTTTGATTTCTTCAGTTTTTTTTACTACACAAGCTATTAGTGCGGTGATACCCACTGGCACTGTTTTAGCTGAAAACCAAGAAGTTACGCGTCATTTAAAAGACGAGCCCGCTTCTTTGGACCCGGTAAAATCAGTGGGGTTAACGGAAGCGCAAGTCATGCGTGATTTATTTGAAGGGCTTGTTAACCAGGATGACCATGGAAAGCCTATCCCAGGTGTAGCCCAAAATTGGAATACAACAGATAACCGGATTTGGACATTTACACTGAGGACTGATGCTCGTTGGTCGAATGGTGACCCTGTCACGGCTCAAGATTTTGTTTATAGCTGGCAACGACTGGTTTCACCGGTAACATCATCACCATTTGCTTGGTTTGCAGCATTAGCAGGTATTAACAATGCGCAAGCTATTATTGATGGAAAACTGCCTGTTGAACAGCTAGGTGTTGAAGCGGTTGATGCGCATACATTAAAGATTACTTTAAATAAACCAGTACCTTATTTCCCTTCATTAGCAGCTAATTTTAGTTTATTTCCTGTTCACCAAGGAACCGTTGAAAAGTTTGGTAATGACTGGATAAAAGTAGGTAATTTAGTCGGAAATGGCGCTTTTGTTTTATCTGACAGAGTGGTTAATGAAAAAATTGTTTTAGTTCCAAACAAAAATTATTGGGATCATCAAAATACAGTGATAACTAAAGTCACTTTTGTCCCGATTAACCAAGAGTCTCATGCAACTAATCGTTATTTAGCGGGAGACTTGGATATTACCGAATCATTTCCAAAACAACGCTATCAAAAATTATTGAAAGATATTCCTAATGAAGTCTTTACACCAGACCAATTAGGGACCTATTACTATGCATTTAATACCCAACGCGCACCGACGGATGACGTTCGTGTTAGAAAAGCCTTATCCATGGCGATTGACCGCCAATTAATTGCTAATAAAGTATTAGGTACAGGGGAAAAACCTGCAAATTATTTTACTCCCGATGTCACCGATGGCTTTAAACCTGAAAAAGGGCTTTACAATAGCTACTCACAAAAAGAATTAGACCAGCAAGCAAAAGTGTTATTACAGCAAGCAGGTTTTGGTCCAAATCACCCGTTAGAATTAACATTGTTGTACAACAGTTCAGAAAATCATCAGAAAATTGCGATTGCAATTGCTTCTATGTGGAAGAAAAAATTAGGCGCTGAAGTCAAATTAGTAAATCAAGAATGGAAAACTTATATAGATAGCCGCAATACAGGAAATTTTGATGTTATACGTGCATCATGGATAGGTGATTTTAATGAGCCTTCAACATTCTTGTCTCTGCTTACATCTCAACATACTGGCAATATACCAAAATTTAATAACCCTGCATATGATAGCGTTATTGAGTCGGCGAGTATTGAAACGAATGCACAATTACGCAACCGTTATTATAATAATGCGGAAGCAATCATTGCAAAAGAAGCTCCAATCGCGCCTATTTACCAATATACCAATGCACGCTTAATTAAGCCTTGGCTGAAGGGGTACCCGATAAACAACCCCGAAGATGTCGCTTATAGCCACAGTTTTTATATCATTAAACATTAAAATAGGATACAGCCTGTGCAAGGTACGGGCTGCTTTTTCTAAAGGAAAGAAAAAAAGCTCCTTCCTCTGGAGAATGGGAAGGAGGACCAAAAAAGGAATAAACACTACCTTTTCATAATAAAAAAATCATCATGAACTTTATTGCTCGTTTGTGTCAATTATGTAGTGTTATTTAGCAAAAATGGCGATATTTTGTGATTTATGGGAAATTGTCTGTTTTTATGAGATATTAATCTCAATCTTTTTTTTGTTATTTTATGTATCGTGAGAACGATTCTTGAAATAATGACAAATATGTCACTATTCGACTAAAAATACCGTATTGATTATAAAAGGGAGATATTGCATGGGACTGATTTATGGTTCTTTATTCCAAAATTCAAATCCTGTACATGCATTTCAGTTAAATGGAGACGGTGGGTTACTTCCTATCGACGTGAATGCTAGCGCAAACCAGCAATCACCGTTTTGGCTTCATTATGATTATAAGGACCCACAAAGTTTTAATTGGATTCAGCAATCAGATCTCTTTAATGACCAAGTTAAGTCTGCTTTATCTGGGCATTCAGGACGTTGGCGATTGATTCGTGTTGGCGATGGTATTTTATTAACATTGCAAACATTAAATACCAATGCTGGCCAGCGGCCTGAGCAATTAGTTGCGTTTAGGGTATTTATTAATAATCGGATAATTATTTCTAGTCGTCATCGAAAAGTAAATTCCTTAGATTCTATTATTGATGATTTAAAGCAGGGAGTCGGGGCCCAAAGTACAGGTGACTGGTTAGTTGAGGTTGCTGATTCTATTACAGATGAAATAAGTGATTTTACGGATTCTTTGCATGAGCGTTTAATTGATATGGAAGATTTCATATTAAATAGCCAAATTCCTGAGAGAGGGGAATTAGCATTACTTCGTAAACAAATTATTGTGATACGCCGTTATATGGCTCCACAGCGAGATATGTTTTCCCGTTTAACAACAGAAAAATTGCTTTGGTTAGATGAAACCAATCGTCGTCGAATTCAAGAGATTTCTGACCGATTAGGACGTTGTATTGAAGATCTCGATGGTTTTATTGCACGTACAGCGATTATTTCTGACGAGATAACGAATATGATGACTGAGATGATGAATCGGCGCATTTATACAATGTCATTAATGGCCATGATATTCCTACCAACAACTTTTTTAACGGGGCTGTTTGGTGTGAATTTAGGCGGGATCCCTGGTAATGAGTTCCGTTTTGCCTTTAGTGTATTTTGTGTTTTATTAGCCGTTTTAATTGGAACCGTTTTGTGGTGGTTAAGAAAAAGCCGATGGCTCTAATATTGATGACTTATTTGCGATAACCGGACCTAGTTTGAGATAAATCAATAAAACTACTGAGGTTTTAGTGCAGTATTAGTCCTGCAGGTGAATGCAACGTTGAGCGATGAACGTTGTGCTCCATAATTGTAGTTTTTCTCATATTGAGTTCTTATACAGAATAATTGACCACTGTAATGCCGATGTATTTTACATCGGCTTTTTTTTGCATCTAATCCGAGCAAAAATAACCTCCATACGAGGAGGTTATCAATAAATGTTTATTTAACTTCAATAATATCAAGGCGTTCTGCTGTAAAGTCGGGCTTATCATCTTCATTTATAAAAGGTTGAAGCGGTAGCTCCTCTTTGTCAAACGCAAGATCTCCGCCATTGATAACTTCATCTCCATGAGAAATATTTTTGAAGTCAAATAATTCGGTATCACATAAATGAGACGGAACAATATTTTGAGTAGCACGGAACATTGTTTCGATACGGCCGGGATAGCGCTTATCCCAATCACGTAGCATCTCTTTAATAACTTGACGTTGCAGGTTTGGTTGAGAACCACATAGGTTACATGGAATAATTGGAAAATCTTTAGCCTGCGCAAAGCGTTCTATATCTTTTTCTCGACAGTAAGCGAGCGGGCGAATGACAATGTGTTTTCCGTCATCACTCATCAATTTAGGGGGCATACCTTTTAACTTACCACCGTAAAACATATTCAAGAACATAGTCTGTAAAATATCATCACGGTGGTGACCAAGAGCAATTTTAGTTGCACCTAGTTCAGTAGCTGTACGATATAAAATCCCACGACGTAAACGCGAGCACAGTGAACAGGTTGTTTTCCCTTCAGGAATTTTTTCTTTTACGATCCCATAGGTGTTTTCTTCAACAATTTTGTACTCTACACCAAGTTTATTAAGGTATGCAGGTAAAATATGCTCAGGGAACCCGGGTTGCTTTTGATCTAAATTAACCGCAATTAATGAGAACTGGATTGGGGCACTTTTTTGTAAGCTTTGCAGGATGGAAAGTAGTGTGTAACTATCTTTACCTCCAGATAAGCAAACCATTATCCGGTCACCGTCTTCTATCATATTAAAGTCAGCGATTGCTTGGCCAACATCGCGGCGAATTCTTTTTTGCAACTTATTTAAGTTGTACTGTTCTTTATTGGTCGTCATTCTATACGTTCTGCTACTGGGGTTTATGTTGCTGATGGATAATTGTACATTTGGTTTTTAAATTATTATTGTTTTATGCTTAAAGCCTAATCAGCGAGAGTTATAAAAAGAGGCTCATGATAGCAGAACATGAGGGAAGAGTGATACCAGTTCGGTAAAATAGGTGAAAATTGGTGTCCACCCCACTTTAATAGAGACACACAAACATAGAGTTTTCTTACTGTTGACGATATGCCTACGGTGGAAGCTGATTTAAACTTTCAAGTGCTCTGATGATATTTTAGCGTGCAATGATGTATCAACCAAAATGCGCTAAGCATTCGTGTGTTTCTTCATTAATAATATTGAGTGTTTTAACGTATTTACTGCAATATAAATTTTCGTGCATGAAACCTAATGCCCCTTGAGTATTTGAGCTTTTTCATCATGACATCTGCAAATTTTAGGTCAGAAAATCTAATTATAGCTGCCTTATTCAGATGTGAGTTAACAATACTATTGTTTTTATGCCTAGATACAGAACCAATAAATTTTTCAATTATTACTTTCCATTTTTTGGGGGCTAAAGTATCTATTTTTGAGCTAAAATAATATAGCTGTATTGAGTCTTTCTTATTCTTATTTAGTATAAGCAAGGTAAATAAGTAATAAATATTTATCCCACTAGCTATTTTATATTTTTAGTAGTCACTAGAAATTTTAGTAACTTAATAAATTGTTAATCACGGTAAGAATTATATGGGCATTATAAAGCCTATGTTTATAATATTTAGATAGAACATATTCTTCTATTTAAACTTAGCAAGTTTTCCAGTGTAGTGGTAAAGAGAGCGAGATAGAGTGAATGTATAATTGCAGGACCATTAGAAATTAACGCTTAATAACAATAAGATATTGAAAAAAATTATAAGGTAACTAATGCTCTGAGTTATTTGTGAAAAGAAAAAGCTTTATTTTAAGTATGGCTTACAAGTGCGACATGATTCACATTTTAAGAATTATATGTTTAAAAATACAAACTAAGAGAGTTTATTTGAATTATTATGTTCCTGGGTGTTTGGCGCTTGAACTATAAATATAATTATAAATTGAATGTAAATGCTTAAAATCGTACCTTTTAAGCAAGGTCATATATATTGAAATTGAAAATTATTTTTTTGCTTTTAATTAGTGGGTTAAGGAGACATTAAATCAACTAATCATAATTAAAATCTATTAACATGGTGATATTTATGAAATACCTTATATTCTTTTTTAGTCTAATTTTTGTTTTTCTTATAGCATATTTGCTTAGTTTTAGTAAAAAAAACATAAAACATAAACTTCCATCGATACTAACATTGTTAACATTGGAGATTATTGTCGCGTCTACCATGCTAAATACTACCATTGGGCTTGCTACTCTTGACGGTATAGCATCAGGTATTCATTATATAATTAATTATGCTAATAAGGGGATTGATTTTGTTTTTGGAGATATAAGCAGTAAAACTTCTATGGTTTTTGTTGTTGTAGCTCTTTTACCTTTGATTTTTATTTGCTCTATAATTGGAATATTTAAATATATCGGTGCGCTAGATTTAATTATTAATACTATAGGCTTTCTAATTAACAAAATATCTAAAGTTGGAAAATTAGAGTCTTTTGCCGCTATTAGCGCTGTGATAGTCGGAATGATGCCTGCTTATGTATCAATTAAAGATTACATTCCAAGGCTATCTAAAGCACAGATGTATACTATTGCTGCATGTACTATCTCAACAGTAGATATTGCATTGCTAGGCGCATATACACAAATGGTTGAGCCACGCTATGTTTTTATTGGTGTTAGTCTCAATTTTTTTAGTACTTTTATTATTGTTTCTATTATTAATCCAAGTGAACCCACAAATATCACAACTTGTCCTTTGGGGGCAAATAAAGGTGAAAGGGGCTCATTTTTTGAGGTATTGACAGATCACATGCAGGATGCCTTTAAGCTTATTCTTGCAATTGTTCCCATAATTATCGGTTTTGTCGCCTTAATTAGTATGCTGAATGATGTTTTTTTAAATATTTTAGGAATTAGTTTTCAAGGAATTCTTGGTTATATTTTTTCACCTTTAGCTTTCATTTTGGGTAGTTCATGGGATGAAAGTGTTACTTTTGGAACAATTATTGCGACTAAAATTTTATCGAATGAGTTTGTTGCTATGATTGACTATATGAAATTAACAAGCATTACACCACGAACGGATGCAATTATGTCCGTATTTTTAATATCATTTGCAAATTTTGGCTCTATCGGAATGATTATCGGTTGCGTTACAAGTATAAGCCGAGAACATGGAAAAATGATCGCATCAAATAGTTTTAGATTGATTGTTGGCTCAACTTTAGTCAGTTGTTTATCAGCGACTATTGTTGGTATTTTTGTATAACATATAAATCAAGGAGTAATAGAATGAACAAAATAATAATTGATTGTGATCCTGGTGTAGATGATGCTGTGGCCATTTTTTTAGCCTTAGCTTCTCCAGAAATAGAATTAATAGGCATAACCACAGTTGCAGGTAATGTAGAATTAGAAAAGGTTCACAATAATGCACGACAATTACTTGCGTTAGCAAATAGGCAGGATATTCCTCTAGCAAAAGGTTGTGAGCGTCCACTAATGTCCAAAAGTGGGAGTAAAACTCATGTTCATGGTACTGATGGTCTAGCTGGAGTATTGCTTCCCGCATCAGATTATCCAAATTATTCTGGTCACGCCGTAGATTTTATTATTGATACGGTAATGTCAAACCCAGGTGAAATAACATTATGCACAATAGCATCTCTTACTAATATAGCCGTCGCTATCATCAAAGAACCAAAATTAGTTGATAATGTAAAAGACATTGTAGTCATGGGCGGAGCTGCATTTACACAGGGGAATATAACGCCAGCTGCTGAGTTTAATTTTTATGTGGATCCTCATGCTGCCCATATCGTTTTTGATAGTGCACGACATATTACTATGCTTGGTTTGGATGTAACAAGTAAGGCTGATATAAGGGCTGGTTTGTGCAGTCCTTTGGAAAAAGGTGGCCTTATCGCTCAGACTGTTGCAGAAATGTGCCGAAGATATGCAGAGTTTGACCCATTTCTCCATGATCCCTGCGTTATTGCATACCTCATTAAACCTGAAATTTTTTCAGGTGTTGACGGTTCAATTACTATCGAATATGAGTCTAATAAATTATTCGGTCATAGTTTTGCTTACACATCTACCTCCATTAATCATGACCCAAAAGCTAAGTATAATGAAGCTAAATGCAAAATTATTACTGACGTTGATACATCGAAATTAATATCTTTAATTACAGAACGTATTATAACTCTTTGAGCTAAAGAGTACCAACTAGAGCCTCGGTTGATAATTATTCAATATAATGGAGCTTACCATAGGTAATGGCCCAGTTTTTTAAGTTATGATTATTATATGCTTAAATTTTAATCAGTGAGATTTATCAAAAGATGAAAATCTGTTAGGGGATAGTGTCTTCGCTATAGCCTTTATCTTATTGTATAAGCGCCAATGAGAACTTAATGTATAGAAAAATATGGAGGAAACATGCCTGCAACTGATCCTATTGAATTGATTTTTTCTTTACTCGCCAACACCATTAAAATGGTGATTACTCCAACGGAATATCTTATTCAAAGTGACGCTATTGGGGATGCCATTTACATAAGCTTATTATTTTTGAATTAAAGATGATGAGAGTATCCATTTAACGAGGTTAATTTCCTATAAATGAAGGAAGGCTAGCTTCCTTCATGACTGAGAGTAATCTAGGCTAATGGGTTAATTCGTCACATAGCTTTTGTAAAGTAGTTAAAAACTGACCTACATGGAAGCCATCACAAACTGCATGATGCACTTGTACAGCTAGAGGAAGCCACATTTTATTATTCTCACTATAGTATTTTCCCAAAGTGAAAATCGGGGTAAAAACATTAGTAATATCTGCAATATTTAGATTAAAACTGTCGAATGAAACCCAAGGCAAAGATGACACATAGAAGACATTTTCAACTTGCTGTGGCTGAGGGTGCAAATCGAGATTATCTTTATGCAACGTTAATTGCTGGTGGTAGTTCTCCATAAATGTTGTTATTTCTGAAGAATACTTGCACCATAATGAAGAAAAAGTTTCGGTATCTTTGTGGAAGATAGTAAAACTAGGGTGCACTTCATCCCATAAAATTAGTTCATCATTTTTTTTTGCAAACCTAAATTCTTTATAGGTATTAACTACCCGTGATAATAAATAAATCACTGATGGATGAAATTCATAACCATTTGAATTTATATATTTTTTTAGGTTTGTGATATCTATCTTAGTTGTTAAACTAAACCCACAATTTATGGTTTTTTCGTAAATATTGTAATGTTCTCTACGTAACCATGTCTCTATATTAAATTTAGTATAATTCATAATTTTCCCTTCTAATAAGTTAATGTTACTGTTATTAGAAGGGAGGTTTCTCCGCTTTTGATTGGCTCATAGTGATTTCTTATCTCGTGTTGAAGTTATGTTTGTATGTTATCTAGCTTATTTTTGCTTGTCGAGGCCTATACCTTACTCTTTCAATGTAAAACATAATTTGCACGATAGTGAAATATACTTATGTACATGGTTGTGCGTTGACGTAGGTATCAAATAATGTTTTAACATCTACATTCAATGTGTTAGATATTACCATAAGATGTTCAATGAATATGGAAAGACTCCCATCTTCATATTTTATGTATGACTTTTCAGAGATAGATATTAATTCTGCCATTTTTTTTGTCGTAATTTGATGCTCTATACGTTTTTGTTTAATAAATTTGCCCAACACGGCATTACCAACATTATTTTTATTCATAGTGATCCATTGTCAATTCGATAATAAATTTTTTTATTATCTTAGATGAAAATTAATATTCAATGGGTAATAATCTGTAAATTTAAGATAGATGAAGTAAGGTGAATAAGTATAAATGATATTTATAAGATTAGCTCAAGTATAATTAACAACAGGGAAAGATATTATTATACATTATGATCTAAATATGAAGTTTAATGGGTGCAAAATTCTTTTTAATAGTATTAAATGAAATTTTGCACTAGATAATATGTTAATTTTGATACTATTCTTTAACAATGGCTATATTTAACAATAGTTACTAAAGAAAGGATTTAATGTTGGTTAAACAGATAGTGCGACTTCTACTGTTTTTTGAGCATGAATGGCAGTAGTATCAAATATTCCTACGGTCGTATCATTCTGATTAACTAGTAATGTTATCTCGGTACAGCCTAAAATAATACCTTCAGCCCCGTTTTCTACAAGGGATGCCATTATACGCTGATATTCTTTTTTAGATTTGTCATTTATTACCCCTAAACATAGTTCATTATAGATAATATCATGAACTATTTTCCTATCTTGCTGGTTAGGTATTAGTACATCCACGTTAAATTTTTCAATTAATCTTTGCTTATAGAAGGGTTGCTCCATAGTAAAAGCGGTACCTAGGAGTCCAATTTTTTTTATACCTGATTGTATAATGCGTTCACCCGTCGCATCAGCAATATGTAATAAAGGAAGACCTGTTTGAGATTCAATTTGTGGTGCAACTTTATGCATGGTATTTGTGCAAAGAACAAGGAAATCAGCACCTGCAAGCTTTAAACTCTCTCCTGCATCAGCTAAACACTGGCCGGCTAAATCCCATCGCCCGCTAGATTGATATTGTTCTATTTCAGAAAAATCAACGCTATATAAAACAATTTTAGCCGAATGCAGGCCACCTAGTTGTTGTTTGATACCTTCGTTAAGCTGTTGATAGTAAAGTAACGTTGATTCCCAACTCATGCCGCCAATAAGGCCTATTGTTTTCATTTTTTAGTTCCTATTATTGTAATGTTTTCCTTACTATACTGATAGTTTCTAAAAGAACACAATAGTATGAGAAAAATTTTCTAGATGATTAAAAGTAAAAAACAGTTGTAATATTAAACACAACTTAACATTACTTTTTGAAGGGTTTTTATATTTAACATATTTTAAATTAAAAAAGGATAAATATAAGAACATTTACGTTTTAAAGATGGATTTTAATTGATATCTGGTTATCATCGTAAAAAATATTATTTCTAAAAAGTTGGTCATATATGGCGAGAATAAAAATGAATTTCTTCAAAGTAATCATTGCGATACTCATTTTTGGTGCTGCATTTTTGTTAGGAGCACTATATATGAAACCAACTCAATTAAGTTTAGTTGAGCAAGTGAAAAAGAATGTTTATGACGTTCTAGCGTACCCACAAGCAGCAAAGTTTAGAAATATTGAATATCATTTTTCTCGTTACACTGCAGATAATGGTAAGGTAGGTTATGTTTGTGGGGAGGTTTATCGATATAAAAATGATAAGCCTGACGGATTTAAGCGTTTTATTGTTAAAGCTTATACTAATGATGAAGGTCGCATGGATATTTCAATTCCATTTATTGATGGAGGACATGAAATATTATTGCCTGAACAGGTTAACCAAATTTGGAAAGATAAATGCTCGAGTCCTGCTTCACCACTAGAGTAGGGAACGACGTATGCTAATATTTTTAACGCACTATAATTTGATTGTTTTATGAAGAGCTGTAACCAGCAAAATGATAACTGATGGAAATTAATAAATAAAACTGGATTATATATTGGTGATTTAGTGCTATACTAAAAGAGTTACATTTTGTTTTGTCATTTTATGAAACAAAAAGCCTTTGTGGTCAACGATGACTATATTTTTTGATGTTCATTTTTTAATGAATTTTAATTTAGTAGTTTAAGGAGTCGATAATGGTTAGTAATAATAATGCACGTCGTTTATTAGGTATGCCTTATAAATTAAGTCGCTCTAAAAAAAACATACGTGTTTCGCTTGGTTCTAAAGATAATACTACAGTTGCAGTACAAAAGAATAAAGCGACAGAAAAGAAGACATATCATTCAGTAACCGTTTTTTACCCAGAATATGTTATTAGTTAATTGAATGTATGTAACCCTCTAGTGTTTACTAGAGGGTTAAATTTAAGTTGTTAAAACTAATTTTCATTAGATTACGTTAGCTCATTTCAATATGCACCACTCATATGAGTAATATTCTAACTCTTCTATTATAGAAATAAACAGTAGTCATAAAATAGATTAAGCGATATTATCTCATTAATTAAAAACTAAAAAGAAAGATGACTATCGGGTGTTATTGAATGAAATTTTATTGTTTCCTGCTATTTTTATTTTGTTTTTCTCTTTCAGGGTGTTCAACTCAATTCAAATCAGATGAAGAAACTAATCGCTTAAAGTTTAATATTCAACACGCAAACACGATTCCTATCAAGGATTCTGTTGAGCCGTTGGCGGTTTCTGACATGTTGCCAGGCGATATTCTTTTATCTTCTGCTACAGGGTTAAATTCATGGGGAATTCGGTTATTTAGTATTAGTGGGGTAAGCCACGCATCTATTTACTTGGGTTTGGGGGAAGTAGCTGAGTCTGTTGGAAGTGGCGTTAGGATCATTACATTAGACCAAGCAGTGAGAGACTCTAACAACATGGTAGTGCTGAGGCAAACAGGCTTAACATCATTGCATGCAGAAAAATTACGCGAGTTTTCAGTTCAAAATAATGGAAATAAATATAATTATAAAGGTATTGTGATGATAGCGCCTTGGATGATCACAAAAAGGGTATGTGAGCTTCCATTAATTGGTGAAACGATACGTAATTTTTGCTTAAAAACTTTAGCTAAAGTTCAATTAGGCGATGATATAGACCAAGCTAATGGTTTCTTTTGTTCACAGTTTGTCCTCGATGCTTATAAATATGCAGGTATTCCCTTATTTGAAGGTAACTCATCGTGGATAACACCTGCGGATATATTACATATGCGTACAGGTGATGTGCCAACTTTCATGCCAACCCAGCGTCTAGCGTATGTTGGGCATTTGAAATCATGGAGCTTTAGTAGTGCAATACGCAGAAAATAGTGTGTAATTTTAAACAAAAAAAAGGCCAACATATAAAGTTGGCCTGCTAAACTGGAAGCAATGTGAGCAATGTCGTTTGTGATAAACCTGAGTGATTTACTCAGGTATTCACGAGGTAAAAGATAACCATTCTCATTTAATAAATCAACCCTTTTTTTTATGTAGTTACTCATTCTCATTCTTCACTTGATTTTGTTTTTTATTTATAAAAAACAAAATGTTGTATATTTATTTCTAATTAAAATTACGTTATTACCCCAAAAAAAATTTTTTAATTGATATTAATGAGATTATTCTTGCTCAGATTAATCATTAATAGGCGTGTTTACGATGCGAAAATTAAAGTTAGGTGTAGTTGGCTTAGGTTCTATTGCTCAAAAAGCGTATTTACCGGTTTTAACGAAAGAAGAAAATTGGGAGTTAGTTGGCGCTTTTTCTCCTAATCAATCAAAGGCAAAATTAGTTTGTGATAGTTATCGAATCCCCCTGTTTAGCAATATTGACGCACTAGCACAGCAATGTGATGCTATTTTTGTTCATAGTGCGACGAAAAGCCATTTTGAAGTAATCAAGCGGCTATTAGAGGCAAACGTCCATATCTATGTTGATAAGCCATTGACTGAATTAACTGAACAATCCGAGCAATTAATTGAGTTTGCAGCGCGACGCCAGAAAATGTTAATGGTTGGGTTTAACCGCCGCTTCTCGCCATTTTATTTGGCAGTTAAACAGGATATTAAAAATATCACGTCTATTCGTATGGATAAGCACCGTATGAACAGCGTAGGGCCGAATGACGCTAGATTTACGTTATTAGATGATTATTTGCATATTGTTGATACTGTAATGTGGATAGCGCAAAAAAATGTAGAATTAATCAGTGGTAGTATTCATAACACAAATGCTGGTGAGCTATTTTATGCAGAGCACCATATGCAAGCTGGCCAAAGTTGGCTAACAACATCGATGCATCGCAAAGCAGGAAGCCAACAAGAGCAACTTATTGTGGTGGCTGAAGACAGTATTCACCAAATAACCAATATGAACCATTGGTGGAACGAAAATGCCATTGGGATTAGCGAGAGAAAACCGGCTAATTGGGATTCGATTTTAGTTCAACGCGGCTTTGATGGTGCAATTCGCCATTTTATTGATTCTGTTTCAAATCAAACTCAACCGTTGGTCAGTGGCGAAGAGGGCTTGAAGGCTCAAAGAATGGTTGAAAAGATGATATCTACAGCGAATACAATCAGTGATTAATTATCTTCTATGTTAAAAGTCATTATCTATTTTATTAAACAGTAAATTTTTAGTATCTCATTACTTTATAGGAACGCGAGATGATACATTTACAAGATAGCTCTGATGTATTGTTTGTTGCAGGATTTGGACCAATAGTTACAGATTATAAAAAAAGTCACTCTTTTTATCTTGAGTTGTTAAAGCTACCTTTAAAACCAATTGAAGAAGGGAGCCAATATTTAACTTGTGAGCAAGAAGGGCTAGAAGGTGTCAAACATTTTGCACTTTGGCCTATAGAGCAAGCCGCTCAATCGTGTTTTGGTCAAGGTGAATGGCCTAAAAACATACCTACCCCGCAAAGCTGGATGGAGTTTGAGGTTTCAGACATTGAAAAAATTACAAAAATTTGCCTTAAAGAAGGTTATGTCTTATTAGTTAATAACCGAATGGAACCTTGGGGGCAAACAGTCACAAGGTTATTAAGTCCTGAAGGTATGTTAGTTGGTTTAACTGTAACGCCATGGCTAAGGGAATAGCTTGTTTTTATTTGTAGTTAGAGATCTCATTTATCTTTGTGGATAAGAGACATTTATTAGTAATTGTTTATAATTTTGTTGTAGAACTTCATTTTAACTATTTTAGGAGGGGTTATGTATAAAACGATTCTGGTCCCTATCGACTTAACAGAAGATGAATTAACCAGTAAAGCAGTCCGTCACGCGGTTAATCTTGCAAAGCAATCCGGTGCTAAAATTCATCTTATTCATGTTTTACCCATTTCTTCAGCAATTATTAATGCGTACGCCTTAGGTTACATGGAAATCAAAGACCGTGCGACGGTGAAAGCGGAAGAAGACATGAAAATGTTAATGGATTCAATTGACTTACCTCATGATGATGTTAGTTATACTATAACGTTTGGTTCCCCGCGAGATGAAGTGATTAATACAGCAAAAGACATTAATGCAGATATTATTGTTATTGGTTCTCGTCGTCCAAATATTACAACTCATCTTTTAGGGTCAACAGCCGCGGGAATAGTGCGCTACGCGGAAACATCAGTACTGGTTGTACGTTAATAATTAGAGAAGAACCTGCTCATCGGGTGGGTTCTTTGTTATTTGATTATTTATATTGCCAATTTAATTAATTTTAGTACTCAAGTTAATTGATCTTACTTATAACAAGGTGAGTTTGAGTCAATATGGAAAAGTTTTCGCAAGAATTACTGCGTGTTGAACACTTTGTTCTGAGAGTTTTGCGTTTTTATTTACTCGCACTTTTGATTTTTTTTCTTGGCTTATTACCCGGTATAGTTGGTTTTTATTTTATTGAAGGTCACTCAGTTGTTGAGTCAATGCTTAATGCGTTGTCTATGTTGAGTGGACAAGCTATTGAGCCGGCTCCTATTACACGAGGAGGTCGTTTCTTTATTGCTATTTATGGTCTATTTTTACAAAGCGTTTTTATTATCAGTATTGGATTAATCGTAACTCCTTTTATTCATCGCGTTTTGCATAAATGGCATTTAGAAGAATAATTTTTGTTGTAATAGTAAGGGGCTTCACAGCTTTTTTTAGTGTAGTAAGACTATACTTAGAAGACTAAAAGGACAATATTCACCCGCTACGCCTAATAACCAAGTTGTAAAAATACACAACAATACAGCTTGAATAAAAATGTAAACATAACTAATAAGGGGCATCATATGTATAAAACAATTTTGGTTCCTGTGGATATATCTGAAGATGTACTAACAGATAATGCATTAAAACATGCTATTTATTTAGCAAAAATTTCAGATGCGAAAATTCACTTATTTCACTCAGTTCCGGATGTTTCAAGATTTTCAATGAGCTACAGTTATCATTATGATTTATTGTCCTCATTTGCTAAAAAAGCACTTGAACGTTCAGAAGAACAGTTAAAAGAAATCATTGAAAAAATTGATTATCCGTCAGACAAAATCTCTTATAAGGTTGAGTTTGGTTCACCAAGAGACAAAGTTTTATCAGAAGCTGAAGCTATTGATGCTGATCTTATTGTTATCGGCTCACGCAATCCAAGTATTTCAACGCATTTATTAGGTTCAAATGCCTCTGGGATTGTTTCCTATGCTAAGATTTCAGTTCTTGTGGTTCGATAAGATAAAATAGCCTGCTTAGCAGGCTATTTTTTGTCTATTAAAAGCGAACAAATCTAGGGTGTTTTAACCGCTTCTTTGGCTTGCTCAATTGCTTTAAGTGCTTGGCTACAAGCTTGCTCTTGTGCATCATCAGGGTAGCTAGCAAGGGCTTTTTTCGCTTCCTCTAATTGTGACTTCATTAATGCAATTTGTTCACCTGCATTGGCTTCATCTTTATATTGTTCTTCAGCTTGCTTAACCAGGTCGTTCATTTCTTTGAAATAAGTATCACAGGTAGCACCTGCATTTGCATTAAATGCAGTGAAAGCCATTAAAAGGCTAAATGCAATTGGAAGAGTTTTTTTCATCATATTTTCGCTTTTAAAATTCATAATATCGTCAGAATAACATCCCATATTCAAAAACGCATCACTCGAACACGTGAATGTTTTTAATTGATAAATTTTTACTGCATATTGAGAGTATTCCTGTTAGTAACTCGCGGTAATAGCATAATTTGCAAAACACAAATGATAATCATTCTTGACTGTGTGCAATGTAAAAGTGTACATTTGAGTACACTTTGAGTAATGATGACAAAAGAGATGATTATGATGAACAAAAAGATGATAAAAACAGAAAGCTGGCCAATCTGTGAGATGAATGTATTTCCTTCAACGATGGATGAAACCCGTTTATGGTTAGAGGAAATGGATATGCTATTGGCAAGAAGAAATGAGTTTGTATTGATATATCCTCCGGTGGTTAAAAAAGAAAAACCATCCTTAGAAGATATGGAAAGCATGAAATATATACGTCGTTGGTTAAAAGATGCAAAAGAAGCGATGGAGCAACATTGTCGTGCTCTGGTTGTTACCCTACAACCTGACGGGCGAGATCAAGACGAAATGGAACGAATGGCACCCATGCTGTCTGCGTTGTACGGCCCTCAAGTTTTAATCGCAAATAATTCCATGGCAGCCAAAGAACAAGCCCAATCAGTTCTAGCTTAGTCGGCTGTGGTTTTACTGATTTTACGGATATAACTGGCGATGATATCGACAGACATAGCAATTTGCTGTTGAATAAATTCATCGCTGGGCTTGAAATCAGCAATACAGAAAGTGGTGATAAACACATCCGCTTTTAGCATTTCTAGGTAGCGTGAAGAAATGCGTAACAATGTTTTTTCATCCACTTTAACGTCAGGAAGCAAAGCCAATTTTTGTGTCAACAGACGATAGCTTTTTACTGGACCTTGCTCAAAAAATGCGTGAGTTATTTCTGGGAAACGGTTGTATTCACCTAAAATTAACCGGTATAACCCAATGGATTCAGGCTTAAGCACATTCAATAAAAATCGAGAACCATAAAAAGAAAGTATGGACTCAATCGTATCCAGTGGTGGTGTTTTTTCGTCGGGCTCTTGAAAAATATCATCAATCATTGATGCAATAACCGCAGCAAATAACCCTTCTTTATCACCAAAATTTTTATATAAGGTTGAGCGAGAGCCCCCAGCACGTTCAATAATCATATCCAGAGTTGCGCCTTCAAACCCATATTGCAGAAAAATTTCAGTTGCTGCAGTGATCAACGCCTGATGCCGACGTTGGCCTTTTGGGGTTTTAGCTTTTAGAGGGCTATTCATGAATGGTTAATCCTACAATTTGTCTTCAATAAGAAAATAACATAACAAATTTTACGAAATAGTTTAAATCACGTTACCTCAATCACAGATTTACCTGAAAGAGATCATCATTTAAGCTGATATTTGTCTTTATGATATTTATAAAGATTAACATGTTTAGATAGATATCTGAATGGTTGTCACAATGTTGGGGGCAAGATGACAGAGCATGTATTAAATGAGCAAAAAACAGACCAAGATGATCCTGTTAATCAGCAACGTGAGGTAACTCGGCTATGTATTGAGTGTGGTTTATTGTTATTGCAACATGGCGCTGAAAGTATGCTCGTTGAACAATTGACGACCCGTTTGGGTATTGCACTTGGAGCAAGCCAAGTCGATAGTGCTATTTCATCTAATTCATTAGTTTTAACCACTATAATTGATGGTCGCTGCTTAACGTCAACACGACGCATTATTGACCGCGGTATAAATATGCATGTTGTTACTGAAGTTCAGCATGCAGTCATCCTAGTCGAACATCATTTGTTAGACCGAAAACAATTAAAAAAGAAATTATTATCAATTAAACCGTTGCGTTATCCTCGATGGTTAATGGTGCTGATGGTGGCACTATCTTGTGCTTGTTTTAGTAGGTTGAATGGAGGTGGATGGGAGAGTGCGTTAATTACATTTTTAGCCAGCGGTTGTGCAATGTATGTGCGGCAAGTGTTAACTTCCCATCAAATGAATCCGTTAATTAATTTTTGTATTACTGCCTTTGTTGCTACCACGGTCTCAGGTTTATTATTGAAAATACCGTATTTGGCTGTGACTGAAACAATTTCGATGGCTGCCAGTGTATTGCTTTTAGTTCCCGGCTTTCCATTAATTAATGCAGTCGCTGATATGTTTAAAGGACATGTTAATACAGGATTAGCGCGTTGGACAATGGCGAGCCTTCTCACTTTGGCTACCTGTATTGGGGTTGTGTTAGCAATGACAATCTGGGGTTTAAAAGAATGGGCATAGAATTTCTATTCTCTTTATGTGAGAAAATGCTATTAGCCGCTATACCGGCAGCAGGGTTTGCTATGGTATTTAATGTGCCTGTAAGGGCATTGAAATATTGTGCCTTATTGGGTGCTATTGGCTATGGCTTTAGAATGATACTGATGACATTAGGATTGCAAATTGAGTGGGCAAGTTTTCTTGCTGCAATTTTAATCGGTATTATCGGTATTCAGTGGTCGCGTTGGTGGTTAGCTCATCCTAAAGTGTTTACTGTTGCTGCCGTGATCCCGATGTTCCCAGGTATTAGTGCCTATATTGCAATGATTTCAGTCGTGAAAATATCGCAATTTGGCTATAACCCTGAATTAGTTGAGATTTTAGTGACTAATTTTTTAAAAGCCTCTTTCATTGTTGGAGCCTTGTCTATTGGTATTTCTTTACCTGGTTTATGGTTATATCGCAAAAGACCAAGCGTGTAATTTTTAATGGTGTGGCTTACTGGCATTCTCGTTATGTGAGTAAGTCATACTTTACTTTTTACTAATAAGACTTAGATATCCTATTAAAGCTGCATAAATTCCGATATGGATGGTGAGCCATAAAATTGGGTCATCGCTGATATCATTTATGCTACTATTTGATTAGAATATGTGATATTTCTTCTTATGCATTAATGTGTTAGAGGAAAAACTAATGCATTTATATTAATTCTTCGCATATATTCTTATTAGTGGTGTTATTTTGAAACAATTTAGCTTGTCCAAATATTATCAATTCATTTTTTCGATTCTATTATTTCTTTTCTCTGCTTTTTCATTTTCCGCACCAAATTCGTTTACAGAAGCTAAAGTGCTAAGTAAAACGCAGGTTTATGCAGATCAAAATCATCAAGGAGAGGGAACAATATATTGTGGTTGCCAGTGGGAATGGGTAGGAAAAAGCGGGGGAAAGGTTGACTTAGCCTCTTGTGGCTACCAAGTGCGTAAACAACAGAACCGAGCTGAGCGTATTGAATGGGAGCATATTGTTCCAGCATGGGTGTTTGGTCATCAAAGGCAATGCTGGCAAAAAGGGGGGCGGAAAAACTGTGTGTCTAGTGACCCTATTTTTGGCCGAATGGAAGCAGATATGCATAATTTAGCGCCTTCTATTGGTGAAGTGAATGGTGATAGAAGCAATTTTAGTTTTGGGCAATTATCCACTAATACACCGTATCCATACGGAATGTGCCGTAGCCGAGTTGATTTTAAACAAAAAGTCTTTGAGCCAAGAGATGAAGCCAAAGGGCAGGTAGCTCGAGTATATTTTTATATGCATGACCGCTATAACTTGTCTATGTCACGTCAACAACAACAGTTATTGATGGCTTGGGATAATAAATATCCTCCAACCTCTTGGGAAATCAAGCGAGATAATCGAATCGCTAAGGTAATGGGACATCATAACCCATTTGTGACAGGGGAGAAAAAATGGAATTTAAATCATAAAAATAGTGCAGAGGGAGTTAATATTTCACCAGTCTCACCCTTAAATCAGCCTCAAGTAATAGAAGCTAAATCTATTGTATCAGATGCGGTTGAAATTAAAGGTAATCGTAATTCTAAAAAATATCATTTTTCACATTGCGCTAGCTTCAATACCATCGCTGATAAAAATGCCGTCATTTTCACTGACGAACAATCGGCTAAAGCCGCAGGTTTTGAGTTAGCGGGAAATTGTAAAATACGCTAATTATCCTTTCAAACCACAATAGTTAACTAACTGATTATTGTGGTTTTACTTTTTTTGTTTTTATGTGTGATAACGAAAAATTTTAATAAACGCCCAAAATTTTGTTAGAAAAATGTTGCTTTATCAAAAAAAATGACGCTATATTTAAAGCAGTGAAAACTGCAATAAAAACATGGACTCATTGGGGCACAAAAAATATTGCAGTTCGTCATATTACTGTCACATAGATTCATTAGTTTAAAAGTATCGCTGTTACAGGAGAAACTAATGGGAAATAAGTGTTTGTACACGAGAATACAAAGCCGGTTACCACTCCATCATGAGATTTCCATGGTGAGATTGGTAACCGGTTTTTTTATTAGCCGAGTTATGGCATGGAGTTACAGCCACATAATAGATATTTGATATTAACTTTGAGCTTGAAGGGAGCTCGCCTCTGTTTTGAATAGTCCGTCATTTGAATTGACATCACTGATACCTGGAAGGGTTAATACTATGAGTAGACAGAAAGCTGCAACAAAGGCACGCCGTGAAATGAAACGTTCATCACGCAAAGATCGCTCAGGTCGTTTTGATATCAATAACGTCGCATCATTTGCTGAATTTACTGGCATTGAAGCTATCGGTATGGCAAAAGAACGGCGTGATGAATCCCCTATATTGCCCAGAAATGAAGCTCAAAAACTCTATATTAATTCCATTAAACATAAGCAATTAATTTTTGCGAATGGCGAAGCGGGATGTGGTAAAACTTACATCAGTACTGCACTTGCGGCTGATGCGTTAATTCATAAAGATATCAATAAGATCATTGTGACAAGGCCCGTTCTTCAAGCGGAGGAAGATCTCGGTTTTTTACCGGGGGATATGTCAGAAAAGTTTGCGCCTTACTTTCGCCCAGTCTATGACGTCTTGGTGAAAAGGCTCGGCGCATCTTTTTTGCAATATTGTTTGCGTCCCGAAATTGCTAAAGTGGAAATAGCCCCATTTGCTTATATGCGAGGCCGAACATTTGAAAATGCCGTCGTGATATTAGATGAGGCTCAGAATGTCACAGTCACTCAAATGAAAATGTTTTTAACTCGGCTTGGTGAAAATGTGACGGTGATAGTCAATGGTGATGTGACCCAGTGTGATTTACCAGAAGGTGTGTCTTCAGGGTTAGCTGATGCATTACAACGTTTTAGTAGTGATGAAATGGTTTCAATGGTGAATTTTACTATAGAGGATTGTGTGAGATCACAATTATGCCATAAGGCATTATTGGCTTATAACCACTAATTAGCATTGCTATTAACTATATGCCCCGCGATTTACCCACGGGGCATAGGTTAGACTCCTATATAGGAAGCCGATTAGTGATAGAGCATCTCATGTACGATTTGCTCATCTGTGAGGGTATATGGGTAATAAGTTGGCCAATTTTCTAGCTGACTTAATAATTTTTCCTGAGATTCATTTCCCATGTATAGGTGGAAATGCCCCGAGGCTTGTGGTTCAATAATATGGTCACTAAACTGGATAAATTTAGGCGCTTTTGAGTTTGCATCTTTGCATTCAAATAAGTAACGAACGCCTTTTTTTCCTGAAGTATAATGAAGAATTTTGTAACCGGCGTAGTCATATTTACAGCTACTTACAGTACCATTTTGAGTAAACTCAATAACATCGTTTTCAATACCAATACTGTCAACATCAGTGGCATAACCTTTTTTATAATATTCACGATACTCTTCAACAGTTTTGTCTTTATTTTTCTTCGCTTTACTTTCTAGAACCTCATCAAGTTTTCCATTTAATAGCAATGGATTAACAGATTCCCAGATGCCTTGCCAGTCACTAAGAGATCTATCTTTGACGTCAGTATCTTCAAAAATCCCTTTTGAAGCTTGTAGCGCTTTCTCTGATTGTGGATGGGAGTGACTATGTGAGCCATGAGCAACAGCAGTATAGCTAGTGAGAGCTAATGCAATATAAAGACTAGTTTTTAAAATTGCCATTTTGTACACAGTGGTTTTCCTATTTTTGTAGTGAATATAACGACCATAAAAACAATTATGTTATAACATAACATTAATGGGTATGAAAAGTATTTTAGGGAGTTTATTGTTGAGGAATATAATGGCTAACAACTTGGTGAAGACAGGCAAGATCAGGAAATAAGTTCACTTATTAGAATTTATAAACCAATAAGCGAACTAAATATTTGAAGTGAAGTTAATCGTCAGGATTATCCATTACAGCATGGCGCTCATGATGGTAACCTTCCTCATCATAGCCATATCGCCAGTAAGGGATCGCATAGATATCATCACGACCAAAACCTTTTTCACGACGAATATAACGACGCAAATCACGAATAATTTGGTCTTCACCCGCAATCCAGAAAGTGCAGTCGCTGCTTGGGATGTCCCAAGACTTAAATGTGCTAATTAATTCAGCGGTTTTGGTGATATCACCACAAACCCAAATCACCTCAACTTGTTCAGGTTTTTTTAGTTCTCTTACGTCTTTTGGGTTATCTAATCGTAGTACAACTTTGCCTTGGGCATTCGCTGGCATTTTTTCTAATAATGCGGCGATAGCGGGTAGGGAACTTGAATCACCAGCCATGAAGTAATGTTGTCTGGCAGGTAATAATGGGTCTGGGCCACCTGGATTGGTAATTCCCATCCAATTTCCTGGTTTTGCATCCCGAGCAAATAGATATGCAGGGCCAGTTGCGCCATCATGCATAGCAAATTCAATATCTATCTCGCTAACTTCTGGACGGATGGCTCTGACGGTATAGGTACGAACAAATGGGCGAGGTTTGTCTTCTGGCCAGCTACGGCCTTCTTTACTTAGGATAGGGAGTGCGGGCTGGCTGATTAAATCAGGGGCTAAAAATATTTTCAGGTGCCCACCTTCACAATCTGTTGGGTATGTATTGAGTCTTTCACCGGTGAAAGTAATACTACGAATAGATGGGCTGATATCGGTTATGGATTTGACTTGAATGAGCTGTGGTGGAGCCGGGCGGTAGATGTTTTTTTCAACAGGTTGTTCAGTGGCCACGGACGATCTCCTTTATTAATGATAATTTTATTATATGGTAATTATTATCATTATCATGAATAAACTTGCAAGTTGCAACCGCTAGCGGATGATTGGGGGCGGATATTTATATAGAGAGATTTTCAGCAGTAGAGAGGGCAATTCACGGTGATGAATCGTTAATTTTAATAAAAATGCCGTATGATTTTTAGCATACGGCATATCGAACGGTAAATTACTTCACTTTCATTCCAGCGGCGGTCATCATCAATTTAAACACTGACGAAAATGCAAATAAAGCAAGTACACTTCCGAACCAGATAATGGCCATCCAACCGAGTTTTTTCCACCAAGGAGAGGCACTCACGCTATCAGTGGTAGCCTTGCTCTGGGGTAATTTTTCCTCTGAAGACATAGTAACTCCAATAGGTATAAACCAAAATAACAGGAATAATGAATAACGCACCCACTAACATAAAGCCTAAACTTTCGGATGGGCCTGCGGCATCACGGAAACTTATTGCAGGTGGAATGAGCGTTGGCCAAATGCTGATACCTAGACCAGTAAACCCAAGGAAAATTAACATTAAAGCCGCTAAGAATGGCACGCTGTCATGTTGTTGGCGCTTAGCGTTTTTTAGGATCAACCAAGTACAGGCTAATACCAGTAACGGAACAGGTAAAAAGAAGAACAGGTTCGGCAGTGAGAACCAACGCTCAAAGATTGCCTCATTTAACATTGGGGTCCAGAAGCTGATTACCGCAATGACCGCTAACATCAGTAATGTTAATGGTTTTAGAACGCGATACATTGTGCTACGTAAGTGGCCTTCAGTTTTCATGATTAACCAGCCACAAGCTAGTAGGGCATAAGCGACCACGAGGCCAAATCCGCAAAATAGTGGGAAAGGTGCGAACCAATCGAAGTAACCCCCCATGTAAACACGGTTTTCCACATGGAAGCCTTGGATAAAGGCACCAACTACCACACCTTGAACAAAGGTGGCAAAAATTGAACCCCAAATAAAGGCGTGATCCCAATGGCGGCGGTGTGATTCGTCCGCTCTAAAGCGAAACTCAAAGGCGACGCCACGGAAAATCAAGGCCAATAACATGAAAGTTAACGGAATTGACAGGGCATCAAGGACAATCGCATAAGCGAGAGGAAAGGCGCCAAATAAAGCGGCCCCACCTAAAACCAACCAAGTTTCATTGCCATCCCACACAGGGGCAACGCTATTCATCATCAGATCACGGTCTTGGCTATCTTTTAGGGCTGGATAGAGAATACCGATCCCCAAATCGAAACCATCCATAACAATATACATCAACATACTAAATACGATGATGACAAACCAAATGAGAGGTAAATCAATGCCCATGAGCTGCGTCCTCCGCGATACCTTTACGAATTAATTTCATCATGTACATGTAGCCGATACCGAAAACCCCACCGTAAACCACAAAGAAGGCGACTAAACTGATGCTCATGTGTATTTCACCATGTGCACTGACCGCATCAGAGGTTCGTTGTAGCCCATAAACAACCCATGGCTGGCGGCCTATTTCTGTTGTAAACCAACCTGCTAAAATGGCAATCAAACCAGAGGGTGCCATGACGAACATAAAGCGCAGGAAGGTTTTGGATTCATACAGATTTTTACGATAACGCAGCCATAAACCCCAGACTCCAGCCGCTATCATTAATAAGCCCAACCCGACCATTACACGGAACGACCAGAACACCATAAACACGTTCGGCCTGTCTTCTGGCGCGTATTCTTTTAATGCAGGCACTTGTTTATCAATACTGTGGGTTAATATCAGGCTCGCAAGATACGGAATTTCGATGGCATATTCGGTTTTTTCTTTCTCTTGGTTTGGAATACCAAACAAGATTAGCGGGGTGGCTTCACCGGGTTTGTTTTCCCAGTGACCTTCCATTGCGGCCACTTTAACCGGTTGATGTTTAAGTGTGTTTAGGCCGTGAGCATCACCGATTAAAGCTTGAACAGGGGCTAACACTAAAATCAACCACAGGGACATGGAAAACATTTTTTTCATGGCACTGGATTTATTGCCTTTGAGTAAATGCCATGCCGCAGAAGCACCAATAAAGAATGCCGCAGCAAGGAAAGCAGCCGTGGTCATGTGCAATAAACGGTATGGAAACGATGGGTTGAAAATAACCGCAAGCCAATCAACAGGAACAATACGCCCATCGATGATTTCGAAACCTTGCGGTGTTTGCATAAAACTGTTAGATGCCAAAATCCAGAAAGTGGAAATGATGGTACCTAATGCAACCATGCAGGTGGCAAAAAAGTGCAGTTTTTCACCCACTCGGTTTATGCCAAACAGCATGACACCAAGGAAACCGGCTTCAAGAAAGAACGCGGTTAATACCTCATACGTGAGCAATGGGCCGGTAATTCCACCCGCAAAATCTGAAAAGAAACTCCAGTTGGTACCAAATTGGTATGCCATCACCAATCCAGAAACAACGCCCATTCCGAAATTAACCGCAAAAACTTTCGACCAAAAGTGGAACAGTTTTATATAGTCCTCGTCACGAGTTTTAAGCCATAGGCCTTGTAGCACCGCAAGGTAACTTGCTAGCCCAATAGTAATGGCTGGAAAAATAATATGAAACGAGACCGTAAAAGCAAATTGTATACGGGCAAGTTCCAGCGCAGTTAGTCCAAACATATTGACCCCTGAGTGGATATGTTAATGGCACGCAATATTTAACGTTTTGATGAGAGCAATTGAGGCGCTAATCCCTAGCAAAAGGAATTGCTCACACCTGAATGCAAAATAACCGCAATTCAACGAAAAATTTTTTGTGCTTATAGTTAAAAAAAAGTCAGGTGAATGTGTGGATAAGTAGAACATGAGACGATAAACTATAATAGTAACAATTATTGGGATATTAACTATAACAGTTGAGGCGGCTATGACGAGATACGAACAATTAGCAGCGCAAATTCGTCAGCAAATTGAAGACAATATCTGGCAAGTGGGCGACAGATTACCTTCATTGAGGGAAAGTGTTAAACAGTCTGGTTTAAGTTTAATGACTGTTGTGCAAGCATATCAGTTACTTGAAAGCCAAGGATGGGTCGTTGCTCGGCCGCAATCAGGGTATTACGTGGCAAACCGCAATAATACATTTGCTGCCGCAAAAGGAGGAAAAGGGCTACATTTGAATGAAAATGTAGAGATTAATGCCTCTATTTTTGGTGTCCTACAAGCTTGTAAGGACCCGAATATTATCCCATTTGGCTCTGCATTTCCAGAACCCGCCTTATTGGATGATCCAAAACTCGCGAAGTCTCTTGCGTCTGTTGCTAGGCGCTTATCGAAATTTAATACCCCGGCTAATTTGCCTCCTGGTAATGAACAACTGCGTCGTAACATTGCTCAGCGTTATGCAACCCAAGGGATCCATGTCGCTCCGGATGAAATCGTGATTACAGCAGGGGCAATGGAATCTTTAGTTTTGAGTTTACAATCGGTGACTCAGCCCGGGGATTGGGTCGTTATCGAATCTCCTGCATTCTATGGTTCACTTCAGGCAATTGAGCGGTTAAAACTTAAGGCCATTGCCATTAAAACAGACCCGTTATTTGGTATTGATCTTGACGCATTAGAGGATATTGCGAGCAAATATCCAATTAAAGCCTGTTGGCTAATGACGCATTATCAAAATCCATTAGGCGGAACGATGCCGCAAACAAACAAAAGACGTCTGGTCGATATCCTTAATAAGCATCAAATTACTTTAATTGAGGACGATGTTTATGGGGAACTTTATTTTGGTAGCAAACAGCCAATACCCGCAAAGGCACTTGATACTAAAGGTAATTTCTTTCATTGTTCTTCATTTTCGAAATGTTTAGCACCGGGGTATCGTGTGGGTTGGGTGGCTGCAGGCCAACACGCGACAAAAATTCAACATTTACAAATGATGAGTACCGTTTCTGCCAGCGTTCCCACGCAATTAGCTATTGCGGAGTACTTATCATTAGGGGGATATGACAGCCACCTTCGTAAACTGCGTTTAACGATGGAACAGCGTCAGCACCAAATGTTGAGTGCAATAGCAAAATACATGCCTCAGTCAGTAAAAGTTAATACACCAAAAGGTGGGTATTTTTTATGGCTAGAGTTTGAACCGCCGTTTAATGCAATTCGGTTGTATCAACTCGCACTAAAAGAAGGGATCAGTATCGCGCCGGGGAGCATGTTTTCCACAAGTGACCAGTTTAACCATGCATTTCGTCTTAATGCATCGTTTACATGGAATGAGAGGGTGGAGGAAGCAATGAAAACTTTAGGTCGTTTATGTCACTTTTTAATCAATGAGAGGCGTGATTAGTCACATTATCGTCGTTAATTCATTGCCCTGAAAGATTAACTTTGCCAATCTAGGTATAAATCTAAATGTGTTAGCAGCAACAGACGGGAGGTAATGTGAAAATAAAATGTTTTGACATAATGGAATTACCTATCCTTGATTGGAATGATGGTGCGGGGGCCAGCCAAGAAGTGTTTTGCTGGCCGGTTGCATCGGACTATTCATTACGCGCAAGCATTGCAACCATTAACCAAGATAGCTATTTAAAGCGCTATGCAGAAGGGGAAAGGCTGGTGGTATTGTTGAATGACCAGCCGCTTCTTTTAACCGATACCAAAGCGTTTGAGCATCGCCTAGAGCGCGCAGGTGATCACGCCCAATTTTCAGCTCAGCAATTTTGCGCGGTAAAAGTCTCAGAGCCATCAGTTAAGTTAATGAATTTTATTTTTCGAGATGATAGGTGGGTGGCTATAAACTATTTCATCACTGAAGATTGTAGATTACCCGCCAACCAAGCGGGGTTAGTCTACGTGCTCAATGGCGAATGGGAAATTTCAGGGGCAAATTGCCATCATATGGCGCAAGGACAAGGAGCGTGGTGGTTACCTGATATCGGTGAAGGAGATATAAAACCACTTAGCACCGATAGCAAGTTAATCTGGATTGAGTTATTACCCCGCTAACTGGTTGCTAAACCGATAGCGGCTAGCGTTAGCATTCCACCTGCAACACCTTCGGTTATACGACGTTTTTTATCATTATAAGCTTGTTTATTATGCATGGATGCAAATAATGCACCTATTACGCCGTAGATCACGACACACGAAAGTATAAAAGTGGCTGAAAGTATTAAGGATTGGACAGCGACACTTTCTGTTAGCTTAATGAAATTCGGTAAAATAGCAAAATACACCAGTAACCCTTTGGGGTTAAGAAAGCTAGTTAAAAATGCTTTACCCACGACCGCCTTTGTTGACACAGTTTGAATTCTTAAGTCTCCGGCTTTCATTGCAGATAACACCATGCAAATAGCAAGGTAAGTGACATAAGCGACCCCAACCCATTTAATGGTGTGGAAAATCATGGGTGAAGCTGCAACAATCGCCGCTAAACCAAGTGCAGCCAGAATCGCATGTGCCACATAACCCAATATAATACCCAAATTCGCTTTCAAGGCCGCTGAGGTTCCTCCCGATAATCCTTGTGCGGAAATAAATAGAATGTCTGGGCCTGGTGTGCAGACTAAAGGGATCACGGTTGCGCTAAATAAGAGTAAGTTCTGTAACTCCATTTCAATTCCTCATTATTGTTCATTGTTATTTTCACGCAACTGGCCAGTAGCGATAAAATTATAGCGATAATCCAATGATATTGGGTTTTTTTATTGCTTTAAAATAAACAAAAATTGGTATTTAATATCATTAATTAATATAAAATTGAGGGGGGATGCCAATGAAGGAAAGCAGGCTAAAACTGGATGCCATTGATAGGCATATCTTACAAGTATTACAAAGAGATGGAAAAATTCAGAATATTGAATTAGCTAAAGAAGTGGGGCTTTCCCCGTCACCTTGCCTACGTCGCGTGAAATTACTTGAAGAGGCTGGGGTTATCAAACGTTATGTAGCGGTGTTGGATGGCAGTAAAATTGGAGCGGGCCTTTCTTTATTTGCTCGTATTTGGTTTAAAACACAGGATGCTAAAACCATCAACCAATTCGTTGAAGACATTAAACAGATGCCTGAAGTCGTCGAATGCCATCTAATGGCTGGGGAATGTGATGCACTGATCCGTATTGTGACGGAAGACTTAGCTTCATATCGTCGTTTCCATGCGGATCATTTAACACAAATTAGCAGTATTCAAAGTATTAAGACGGAGGTACCAATGGAAACGGTTAAGGTTACTTATGCTTTACCACTTTGATGATAATAGCTAATAGAGCGATAGTGACAAATTGAAAATGCTTAACGATTAATTTTAATTATATAAATTAAATATGATAAATATGATAAATATGATAAAAATGATAAATAGTCACTATGCTTTATTTGTTGGAGAGATTTATTTTTATAAGATAAAAATAAATAATAATACAAAAATGAACGGATGAACATTTTTTGAATTTTAATTTTACAAATTGAAATATTATTATGATTATTTTAATGTTAACAGGTTAGTTTTATTTTATTTTTGAGTATTGTCTAATTGGCTATTTAGTTTTTATATAGCGACTTATTTGATGAGATTATTCTCATATAATGAGAACGTTGCTGAGTAATAATTTGGCTGTGCTAGCAGTATCAGCTAATTGGTTGATATCTAAATAATGAAAGGAAAGTTTTTTTGATCTTGCGCAACATCATATAATGCCACTAACTTATACTGCCATTAATACTAAATCAAAATAAAATAATGCGAATATTTCTTATTTAAAAAATATTTTCAATTTAATCGGTAATGATGTGAGTCTTTATAAGCATTTTTCTAATTGTCACAGGTATTGTCATACCCGTCTATTAATTGATTATTTGCGATCTGAGTCCAATTGAAAATTCAACGAATAATAGGAACTATTTGCTCATAAATTGAAGGTAAATTTATGATCTATCCTATTACAGATAGAACAATCTCTACAGTAAATAACCAAAAGTTTAAGCGTTATGCTATTCGCTATTTGGATATTGAACAGCAAACACAGCAGGCAATTATCGAATATGGACTTAATTTTGAAGACCCTTTTGCACAGCAACATGAGATTGAACAACTCAAACTAGATATAAAAAGTAAAGGCGCAATTTTTTCGAATAGTGGAAAGAGTATACATTGTAATTGGCTATCAAGTGCTTGTGTACAATGCCGTACAGGGGAAGGGAGTCACACGACATTTTTATCTTTAAAATGCCACCGCGATTGTTACTTTTGCTTTAACCCAAACCAAGAAAACTATCATGAATTTCAAGAGGAAATGCGCGATGCTATTAGTGAAGTTGATGCGATAGCAGAACAAGGTTATCCACTTACCCATATCGCACTAACAGGAGGGGAACCTCTACTTTTTCGCCAAGAAAGCATTGCGTTTTTCCAAGCAGTCCAACAGAAATTACCTCTGGCTCATAGCCGTTTATATACAGCAGGTGATCCATTAGACCGTAATACGGCATTAGCTCTAGCTAAAGCTGGTCTACAAGAAATCCGCTTTAGTATCAAAATTGATGATCCTAAAGAACGAGTTACTAAAGTTTTACATCGCATTACTTTAGCTCGCGAAATTTTTCCAACTGTAATGGTGGAAATGCCCGTGATCCCCGGTACAGAACCGCAGATGTATCAATTACTTACTCAGCTTGATGATATTGGTATTGATGGTATCAATTTATTAGAGTTTTGCTTTCCACTAACAAATAGCGAGGCTTATCAAACTCGCGGGTTCATGCTTAAAAACCCACCTTATGAGGTGTATTACAACTATTGGTATGCAGGTGGATTAGCTGTCGCACAGAGTGAACTAGCCTGCCTCCGTGTTCTTAAATTTGCACTAGAAAATCAGTTATCTATTGGAGTGCACTACTGCTCTTTAGAAAATAAGCATACTGGGCAAGTGTACCAAAGCAATGCTTTTTTTGAACACAACGAACAAATAATAGGAAAGCATTATATTTTTTCCTCTCGGGATTATTTTTTTAAAAGCGCCAAAGTTTTTGGTGACGATTGTGAAAAAGTGGCGGTTTTATTGAAAAACGCAGGCGTTTCTTATCATCAAGAATTGTTGCATGGATTTTTGCAGTTTAATCCTGAAGCAATTTGCTTATTAACCCCGCTAGCCAAACTACCTATTGCATTGACTTCCCATATTATTGAGCCCGATGAACAGGGCAATCCTTTAATTAAAGAAGTGCGAGTTGAACTCACCACACCCACTGAATTTTTATTGACTGACCTGTAGGGAAACATTTATGACCAATGATGACCAAATTTTAGATTTTCTTTATGCGCGTCAATTTGCTTATGACGTATTACGGCGCTTGTTTATGGAAGAACCGACGCCAGAATTATTAAGTTATTTAAGTGATTCAGGGTTGTTGTTATTCCCCTGTGATGAAGCATTACCTGCAATGAAAAATGCGATAAATGAGATGCATAAAGACTTAAACAATAGGCGGATACAAGCCAATAACGAAGATTTCGAAAATTTGCATTGGGATTTTACTCGCTTATTTATTGGCCCAGAAGCCCCGCCGGCAGCGCCATGGGAATCAACGTATGTTTCTCGTGACAAATTGTTATTTCAAGAAAGTACCTTAGCAGTGAAGTCTTTTTATGAACAGTATGGCGTTCACTTGCCAGAAGGTGATATGGAAGCCGCTGACCATATTGGTTATGAGTTAGATTTTATGTGGCATTTAAGTCTGCGTATTACTGAAGTTATTGATAGCGAAACTGAAAACGTTGATTGGACTAAAGTAAACGCATTATTACTCGGGTCTGCGACATTCCTGAATACCCATTTATTGGCTTTTATTACGCCATTTTGCCGCTCAATGTATAACCATGCAGAAACCGTATTTTATCGTCAATTAAGTTCATTACTTGAACTTTTTTTACGCAATGATATTAAAAAAATCAATGAATTAGTCAATTTATAATAATAAAACAAAATGAAGAGGTAAGAGCAATGTCAGAAAGACAGAAAATAGCCTTAAGTCGCCGTTCATTTATAGCTTGGACATCAGCGGCATCAGTAATGGCTACGTTACCGCTGAGTAAGCAATTATATGCGGCAACACCAGAGGAGGAAAAAGCAGTTGCACAAGCCACTGATGCAGTGACTCAAGGGAAATGGAAACCCGTAGCCTGTTGGCATAACTGTGGTGGCCGCTGTGTTAATAAAGCATTGGTGGTCGATGGTGTCGTTGTTAGACAAAAAACAGATGATGTAGTTGCAGATTCTCCTGATTTCCCACAACAGCGAGGTTGTTTACGTGGTCGTTCACAACGTAAACAAGTCTTTGGGGCGGATCGTCTGAAATACCCCATGAAGCGTAAAGGCTGGGCCCCGGGTGGTGGGGACAAAAGCTTACGAGGACGGGACCAATGGGTGCGCATCAGTTGGGATGAAGCATTAGATATTGTGGCATCAGAGTCGAAACGTATTAAAGAAAAATATGGTAACGAGTCTATTTGGATCACGGGTGGTAACGGTGTTGATATCCAAAACGTTTACGCCAAAGCGGGGGGTTTTGTTGGGGATTGGGGAACAACCTCGTGGGGAGCATGGTTTGAAACACCAGCCCATTTAGGATTACTTGAAGGATTTTATACCTTTGGTACCAATGACCGTTTTGATATGCGTAACTCCCAGTTGATCGTGATGTGGGGGGCAAACCCAGCGTGGAGTAGCCCGGGTAGCCCAACCTATAATTATTATCAGGCAAAAAAAGCTGGGGCTCGCTTCATTAGCATTGACCCAAGTTATACGACGACGGCAGAGTTAATGGATGCAGATTGGTACCCCATCAATCCGGGTACTGACCATGCATTAGCACTGGGTATTATGTACGCACTATTAGAAATGGATAGCCCTGACAGTCCGTTGATTGACTGGGATTTTTTACGCCGTTGCACAGTTGGTTTTGATGAAAGTAATATGCCCGCAGGCGCAGACCCGAAAGGGAACTTCAAAGATTATCTATTAGGCACCTATACGGGAGAGCCAAAAACACCTGAGTGGGCCTCTAATATTTGTGGATTGTCAGTGAGTGATATTCGCACTTTGGCACGTGAAATCGGTGGCACCAACCGAGTTGCATTGCTTACAGGTTGGGCACCTGCTCGAATTCATAATGGTGAAGGGTGGGTGCAAGCATTCTCAACCTTAGGCTTTATGACTGGCCATATGGGAAGGCCTGGCCGGATGACAGGGGTTAGTTGCCATTTCGCTGCTGGAAATAATGGCACGCGGCTCGTTATGGCGGGAGCAAGTGGGCTACCTTCAGTACCAAATCCAGTCAGTTTAAAAATCAACCACAATGAACTTAACCGTGCATTACTAGAGAAAAAATTCCGCCAACGTGGTGTGGGAGATGTCGATGCAAATATCCAAATGATCATTCATCCATTTAATGCGACGTTGCAAACACGGGCTAATATTTCACAAAGTGTTGAGGCCTACCGTAAAGATGTGGAATTGGTTGTGACTGCAGCGTATGTTCCGCATACTTGTGCCAAATATTCGGATATTGTCTTACCGGTGACGACTGAATGGGAGCGTGAAGGAACCATATTAAATCCAAGTAACCGTGAAGTTATGATAGCTGCGGTGAATGTAACGCCACCACTTTATGAAGCGAGAAGTGACCAATGGATCGCCAAAGAAATAGGTAAGCGTCTAGGTATTAATGTCGATGAAGTTTTTCCTGTTTCGGAAAAACAACAATTTTTCAATAAACTCAATGGCGCAACAATCATTGGTGAAGATGGTAAGACAACAGAACCATTAATCACAATCACTCAAGCGGACATTGATGAATGGCAAGTAACAGGCAAGCCACAACAGGGGCGAATTACCCTCAATGAATTTCTTACTGTTGGGAAATACCAAGTAAAACGGACTGCTGGTGATAACTATGGCTATATTGCCTATGAAGATTTCATTCGCGACCCACAGGCCAATCCACGACCAACACCAAGTGGCAAATTTGAAATTTACTGCCAAACATTAGTCGAAAAAGCCGATGAGTGTGGCTGGACTAAATTACCACCAATTCCTGAGTATATTCCGTCTGCAAGTGGTTACGAGGCTAGCTTTAGCGATTTCTCGAAGAAGGAGAAAGGGGATTACCCATTCCAAATCTATAATCCACACTATTTACGCCGCTCTCACAGCACGCTTGATAATGTGCCTTGGTTACGTGAGCAGTGGCCAAGCCCAATTTATATCAATGCGTCTGATGCGAAACGTTTAGGTATTAAACACGGTGAAACTGTGTTGGTCACGAGCCCACAAGGGAAGATTGTGCGCCCTGCATTGGTGACACAAACGATGAAGCCGGGTGTGGTCGCACTACCCCATGGCAGTTGGACCGATGTTGACGAAAAAACAGGGATAGATATGGCGGGGGCCGACAATACGCTAACCATTCAAGTCCCTACAGGGCTTGGTACATCAGGGTGGAACACGATGCTATGTAATATCGAAAAATGGCATGGTGACCAGTTAGTTCCAGATGCAGCAATTCCACAGCGTATTATATTTTAGGGGGCAATAAGAAATGGATAAACAAGTCGGATTTTATATTAATGTTGCCACTTGCATTGGTTGTAAGACCTGTGTTGTTGCATGTAAAGACAAAAACGACCTTGAAGTCGGGCGTAACTTTCGCCGTGTGTATGATATTGAAGTGGGGGAGTATCCACGTCCTCGGACTTGGCACTTGTCTATTGCCTGTAACCATTGTGATGATCCGCAATGTGTAAGTCATTGTCCTACCACCGCAATGCACAAACGAGAGGGAGATGGCGTTGTCTTAGTCGACCATGATAAATGTGTGGGTTGCCGCTATTGTACGTGGGCTTGTCCATATGAAGCACCTCAGTTTGATGCCAGTATTGGAATGATGACTAAGTGCGACACTTGTCTTGATCTCCGTGAAAAAGGAGGAAATCCAATGTGTGTTGATTCTTGCCCTATGCGTGCGATTGAGTTCGGTCTAATTAGCGAATTACGTAAAAAATATGGCTCGAATGCAGATATTGCCGGGCTACCTAGCTCAAGTATTACCAAACCGAACCTAGTTGTCGGTACAAAAGGATAAGGAGAATTATCATGCATGAATTTCCGTTGGTGATTTTCACCTTATTTATGCAAGCTTCTGTGGGGTGCTTGTTAGTTTCATTAGTATGCTATTTTCGTGTGCTTGAAGGCGGAAATAACCTACAAAGCGTCCAGTTTATTAAACTGCCTGTTCTAGCTAGTTTTGTTCTGGGCTGTGTTGGGTTATTGGGTTCATTATTTCATATGGGTAACCCGCTACACATGTTTTATACCATGTTGCATGTATCGACCTCATGGATGAGTCGCGAAGTGTGGGCGACTGCAATTTATATGGCGCTATTATTTTTCAGTGTCGCGCTGCTATTGCTGAAACAAAAAGCGAACGCGTTGCTACTGTTGCTTAGTGCGTTAGCAGGTATTATCTATATGTACGCAATGTCAGCATTGTATGCTAACACCTTGTTTAATCTCTGGAATGGCTTATTTACCTACGCCAGTTTCTTTGGGGCGGTATTACTGGTTGGTGGCGTGATAGCGGCATTATTACTGGTAGGTTCTTTACGTCGCAATGATAAAGAAGAGCAATTAAAGCGAGTGGTTAAAATTACACTTGGTATTGGTGTTATTGGGATCTTACTTATGCTGCTGGGCACATTATCTCTACTCGGAAATATCGGGGAGCCTATTTATATGGGAATGACGCCGCGTGAACTACCTGAGGGTTTAGTGAACTTAAGCATTGTTAGAGTTATACTTATTGCATTAGGAATCTTGTTTGTTGGCCGTTTACTGTGCCAAAAAAATGGGCGCAATGTAAATGCAACATTTGTTATGTCACTGGCAACACTCTGTATTTTTGTTGGTGAGGGGGTTGGCCGAGTGGTATTTTTCTCGCTGGGTGGTTAATGCCTTTAGAGGCAAAATGATATTTGCCTCTAATTATATAATGTTTACCAATAATATGAACCGAGGGGAATCTCCCTTCGGTTTTTTTAGCTTTCTTCACTCTCAATAACCCTTTATATAATAAGGAATTAAAACAGAATAATTTCAAAATAAATAGTAAATTAAGTTGATTGTTTGTAATGATTATAATTATCATTATCTCTCTTAATCTCCTTTATTGCTTATTCCTTATGAATTTAAAAACTAGCAAGCTACTCATATCATTAGCTATTTCAGCGGCATTAGCGCCTTATCATGTATTTGCTGTTGATAATCCAAAAAATGATCAGATTACAGTTACAGGCAATTGGCTTGAAAATACTGAAGATGGTGAGGTGGTATTTAATCACCCAGGTGCTCGAACGGTAAAAACGCAACAACAAATTAAAGAATCAGGCAGTGAAACCATTGCTGATGCATTGAAAGGGATACCCGGTGTGCAGGTACGAGAAAGTAACGGGACAGGTGGGAGCGATGTTTCCTTGAATGTTGGGGTTCGTGGGTTAACCTCACGCCTTTCACCCCGCTCAACGATTTTACTCGATGGTATGCCACTAGCGGCAGCTCCTTATGGCCAACCTCAGCTGTCGATGTCGCCATTATCACTAGGGAGTATTGAATCTATTGATGTGATCCGCGGAGGAGCTTCCGTACGTTATGGGCCACAAAATGTGGGTGGCGTCATTAACTTTGTGACAAAACCTATCCCGAAAGACTTTTCTGGTGGTGTTTCGTTACAAACCCAAGGGGCTAAAACAGGAGGGCTCAAAACCCTAGTCGATGCGTCCGTGGGGGGCTCAAAAGCCGATGACTCTGCGGGAGCGATACTGCTGTATTCAGGGTTACATGGGCAGGGCTACCGTAAAAGCAATGATAATACAGATATTGATGACCTGATTTTAAAAACACGTTATGCCATAACCGATAACGACGAGTTACTGGCTAATTTTCATTATTATCATGCAATGTCAGGTATGCCAGGTGGGCTAACTCAAGCGCAATATAACGCTGACCCATTCCAATCAACACGGCCTTATGACCGTTTTGAAGGGAATCGACAAGATATGTCATTGAAATATAAACATGAAGAAGATGATAAACAATTTGAGTTAATGACATGGTTTAGTAAAAGTTATCGGGGGAGTTATATAGAAAGTGACCATAAAGATAAAGCGAATGAAAGACGGTTAGTTTCTTACCCTCGTCACTATACCGCGTATGCAATTGAACCGAGTTATTCACAATTATTCCGTTTTAATGATATTTCACATGAAGTGACGGTGGGATACCGTTATTTAAATGAAACCGCAGACGAAAAAGCTTACCGTTCAAATTGGTACCAAGCCGGCACTCAAAGTTCGCGGCCGAGTACTAATGATTATTACCAACACACATCAGGTGGAACAGAAGCCCATGCTATTTACCTTGATGACACCATTGATGTTGGTAATTGGACGGTGATCCCAGGGATCCGCTATGAGAACATTAATATTCATTTAAATGACAGTTTTAAAAACCAAAACAGAAGTAAGCGATATAGTGAACCGCTTCCTGCGCTGGCGGTGATCTATCACATTGATGATGAATGGAAACTATTTGCCAATGCGAGTACGTCATTTGGCAGTTTGCAGTATTTTCAGTTGAATACGAAAGGGGTAGGGAATTCACCCGCAAATGGGTTAAGTGCAGAAAAAGCACATAACTATGAAGTGGGGACTAAATACGATAATACTGCGCTATCTCTTGAAGCGACATTATTTTATATCGATTTCGATGACCAATTACTTTACGTTGAAAATACAACGGGTTGGACAAATTTGGGAGCCACAACTCATCAAGGTGTGGAATTGGCGGCAAGGTATAACCTGTCTGAGCTGAGCGATAAATTGGATGGTATAAGTGTATATAGTACTTATACCTACACTAAAGCGGTAAGTAAAAAAGGGGATTTCGCTCATAAGGATTTACCGTTTTATTCACGGCAAGTCTTTACCGCAGGTAGCCGTTATGAAACTGGTAATTGGGTATGGAACTTAAATACTTATGCACAATCTACCCAAGAATCGCCAGGAACATCAAGCCATTATGTAACAAAACCAAGTGCTGATGGCCGATACGGAACAATCCCCGGTTATATGGTGTGGGACGCACGAGGCGAGTACCATTTTGGAAAAAGTTTGTCTGATTTAACGCTATCTGCTGGTATTAAAAATCTTTTTGATCAAACTTATTTTACACGTTCTACGGATAACAATTATGGTATCTATGTGGGGCAGCCAAGAACTTACTATGTTCAAGCATCCGTAAAATTTTAATAAAAATAAGGCAGAACAATGATGATGAGAAAACTTATCAATGCATTCGTGCTGATTCTTAGTGCTGTTAGCCTACTATTTTCAACTAATAGTTTGGCGGCACCTATCACTGTGACGGATATTGCGGGTAGGGATGTGACGGTTAATGCCCCTGTATCTCGAGTGATGCTGGCGGACAGCCGTGTTTTAGTTGCGTTAAATATATTACATCCGCAAGACCCATTAAAAGGGATTATTGCTTGGGATGATGCGTTAATTAAAAAAGCGCCTGATTTGAGTGTTGCGTACAGCAAAAAATTTCCACAACTCAGTCAAATACCTGTTTTTCCCAACCCTTATACGACAGATTTTAGTGTTGAAAAGGCCTTAGTAGCTCAACCTGATTTGTTAATTTTTGATATTGGCTTAAAAAGTAAGCTTGCTGAAAGTGGCACCTTATCGTTATTGGAAAAAAGTGGTTTACCCGTTATTTTTATCGACTTTAGGCAATATCCATTAAAAAATACCATGCCGAGTATGGCATTACTTGGCCAAGTATTCGGTGAGGAACAACAAGCACAAGCATTTAATCAGTTTTATCAACAAAAGTTAGACTTAATCCGTTCAAGAGTGGCTAAACTTAGCAAAGAGCAGCGTCCAAGCGTATTCATTGAACGAGCTGCTGGTATCCAAGGGGAAGATTATTGCTGTAAAACGTTCGGTAATGGTAATTTTGGCGAATTTGTTGAAACGGCAGGCGGGAATAACCTTGGTTCACAATGGTTTAGTATTGGAATGGGTGGGGAAATCAGTGAAGAACAATTGATTCACAGCAACCCTGATTATTATTTAATGACCGCAGCTGATTGGGATAGTACCCGTAAAGGTAGTGCTTCTGTGCCGTTAGGTTATACGGGGGATAAACAAAAGTCTTTAGCTCGCTTGAGTAAGCTAATGGATCGCCCTAAGTTTCGTTCATTATCTGCTTACAAAAACAAGCAAGTATTAGCGTTATACCAGCAATACTACGATACGCCATTTAACATTATTGCGGTGGAAGCGATTGCAAAATTTATCCACCCAGAGTTGTTTGCAGACCTTGACCCACAGGCAGATAGCGATTATTTACACCAGACCTTTACTGCCCTAGAGGGGGATGGTGTGTTTTGGGTTCAAGCGGAATAATTATCTTCTCATATAGCCCGCTTTAGTGGTGTTGGCAGTTAAAGCGGGCAAATTTATTGGTTAATTATATTATTTTTAAGTTTCGTTGAGCACGGGCAAAATGATTTTTGACGGGTATTCGCTAGAAATATGTAGGCTATTACAAGCTATTTTCCAGGTTCTATCACCCGCGATAGTTTTACCTGTATTTGTATTGAAGTCATATTTAGGGAAATTGCTACTAGAAATATCTAATCGGATGCGATGTCCTTTTGCGAAACGGTTTGCACAGGCAAACGGCTTAATTTTTACTTCGACAATTTCATTTGGGGTTAATAATTCCTTCCGTTCATAACCATGCCGAAAACGACAACGGATGATGCCATCAGTAATATTCATGGCATAGCCTTGAGGGTAATCGGCACTGGGAGGGTAAACATCAATAAGTTTTGCAGTGAAATCTGTATCTAATGCATCACTGCTTATCCAAAGCGACACTTCAATTTCACCTGCTAAACAGACATCTGCTTGTAATTCTTCGGTTTCGAATACTAATACATCACAGCGGGCAGAAAGGGGTAAGTTATTATGCTTACTACCAAAAAACTTTGGTAATTCACATTGATTGAAAGCCCCACCCCAAAATATAGGCTGACCTGAGGTTAAGGCACCGCCAATGGTAGGCACTGGGTGCTTAGGGTCATAACAATAGGATATTGTAGTTGTTTTAGTGTAGGGCTGATGATGTAATTTGTTATCTGGCCACAGATAATACGCAGTTTTCTCAGTATTTGGCAAAGGCCACTGATGGTGGCTAAGCCATTTTCCCCCATGCTCTATACGTCCTTGTTGGTTGCGTTTACCACTTCCACCACCCATCATGAATATTGTTACTTCGTCACGATGGTTTTTGGCGCTCTCATCCTTTAAGTGAGTTTCAAACCAGTTTAAACGGCAAGATAACCAACTTTCACTAACATTGTGGTCAAATGCTGCGATATCACCAAACTCTGCGTCGCCACTATGCGTGATATTACGGTCACCATGTAGCCAAGGCCCCATGATCAATTTTTGCGGTGATTGTTTTTTGGTAACAAATGCATAGTAGTTATCTAATGTTGAACTGACATAGGCATCGTACCAGCTAGACATAAATAACACTGGGATATCCGGTATTTGGTCATAATAGCCTTCGGCATAAATGCCTATTTTCTGCCAATAATCGGAAAAACACTCTTCTTCCCATTGCTCAAATAAATATGATTCATATTCAGGAACATGTTTAAGCAATGTTTGTCCTTGATGCCATGGCATTGTCGTAAACCATTCATGGATATTTTCTTGTTCGAGTGCGGCTAAAATTTCGGGAGATTGCTGGGCGAGTGGGCTTAGTTTAGCTTGCTTAAACGCCCAAGTGGCTTGTTTGAGTTCAAAAGCCCCCCCTTGACGGATCCCGCATTGGTAGGCGTTGGCAAAACCGCCAGAATCCAGCACCATCGTCTGTAAACCTGGTGGATTTAAACACGCCATTGCTAATTGTGTATGAGCGGCATAAGAGAGACCCATTGAGCCTATTTTGCCATTACACCAGGGTTGTTCCATAATCCATTGTAATGTATCAAAACCATCTTCAGCTTCATTAATATATTTTGTGAACTTTCCTTCGGACTCATAACGTCCACGGCAATCCTGATACACGACAATAAAACCATGTTTATTGAAGTATTTCGCCATTTCTTGGCGTGTTATTTGCTGGCCTGATACCGTTTTTTCCGAACGAGAAGGTGCGGTTTTATCATAGGGGGTTCGCTCTATAATAACGGGAAAAGATGCAGTTGATTGAGTTTGTGGAAAGTAAATATCGGTTGATAGCATTATTCCATCACGCATTTCTATTCGGTAATTCTTCATATCCATCTTACTAATACCCTATGGTAACGGCGACGCTCAGTAAACCAATGCTGATTGCCATAAAAATGATAAAAAGCGGTAAAATGTATTTTGCCCAGGTGGTCCAACTGACACCGGCTGTAGCTAAAAAGATCAATAACCCACTAGATGTTGGTGTGATCATATTGGTTAGCCCATTACCCATTAAAAATGCAAAAACCGTTGTTTGAGGGGAAACACCAGAAATTTCACCAACGGGGCCTAAAATTGGCATTGTGACAGCGGCTTGCCCAGAAGTAGATGGAATAGCAATGTCTAATAATAGTTGGGAAATAAACATGCTATATGATGAAACATAAGGACCGTGATTACCGACAAGCCCAACTAATTGATGAATAATGGTATCAAGAATTTTACCTTGAGAAAGAATAATTTCGACAGCAGTCGCTAACCCAATTAACACCCCTGCGATGAGGACTTTTTTCATTCCACTGACAAATGCATTAGCGGCGGCACTTGCGGTCAAACCACTACAACAAGTTAAAATGACACTTAAGAATAAATAGTAAGCAGATAAATCATTATTTTTCCAATGCCAGCGATTAGAGGCATAGACTAAAAATGCAACACCGATAGCTAAGACAATTAACATAAGTTTATGGCGATGGGTTAATTGTGTGGTTTGATTATGTTCTTCAACCGCATAGTTTGTGAGTGTCGTTTTACGAATGCTATAGAAAACGAATAAAATACCGAGTGTAATAAAAATAAGGTACGCCGCAATTCGCATACTTAAACCACTAAACACGGGTAAACCAACAAGCGGTTGTGCGATAGAAAGTGCATATGGGTTGGTGATGGAGGCGAGGTATCCTACCTTAACCGCAATAGCTACAATGGCAAGCCCAATAAGTTCATTCAACCCAACGCGTTTCACTAAGGCTATAACCATGGGAATAACCAAAAGATACTCTTTGGCCAACCCCATAAAGGTACTTCCCATGGAAAATACAATCATTAAGAAAGGGATTAACAAGTAGATATTGCCTCGGGTAACATGGAGCAATCGCTCTAGCCCTGATTCTATAGCCCCTGTTTTATTGAGAATACCAAACATTCCTCCGATGAATAGCACCATATATATAAGTGGCGATTGCTTAACAATTCCTTCGGGGATCGCTTTAAATAGTTGAGGCAAACTGACAGGAGCGGCAGTACCTTCCTCCGATTTCTCAGTGCCTAATAATTGCTCTAACGTAATGTCTTTAGTGATAGTTTGGTAAGAATCAGGAATAACTTTCTTGCCATCACGCTCATATTGGCCTGAATTAACAAAATAAGTCATTAAAAAGGCAATGATAACTATAGTTAACATTACTAAAACCGGGTTCATTTGCCAGCCTGGTGGTGAAGATGGGCTTTGTATTGTGCTGTTTGTTGGTTGCATGGTGTTGTCTCTTTTATTGTATTAATTATGAGTCGTAACCGAGCTGCCTCGATATACGTAAAGCAGACAGAAGCAGTTGCTCAGTCATATCTTGTTCTTTTTCATCAGAAAAACGGCTTAGAGGTAAGCTAATACTCAGCGAAGCAATGCATTCCCCATGTTGTGAAAAGATAGGTGCGGCGATCGCACCAATACCTGCGGTTAATTCACCCCGGGTAATTGCAAAACCTTGTGAGCGTATGGTTACAATAGATTTTTCAATAGAGGGGTTCTTTTCAATAAAATGTGCTTGAACATCTTTAGGTGAGTAAGCCAATAGCACTCTGCCTGAAGCCCCAGATCCTAACGGTCGGCGATTACCAGCTTCACTGCGCACTTGAAGTGATTGTCCTGATGGCTTATGAAGAACTTGTAAAATTTCATCGTTGTCACGTATACGCATTTGAATATTTTCATCAAAACGTTGACGTAGTTGCTCTGCTTCAACTTCTGCGACTTGGATATAGTTAATTTGTTGGCGAGCGCAATTCCCCAAGCTTAATAATTGATGGCCTAAATGATAAGTAACCGGATTTTCGTTTTTTTGTACGAAATGGCGATTTTCCAGTGTGCATAATAAGCGGTATACCTTGGATTTATTCATGCCAGATAAGCGTGCAAGTTCACTTAACCCAAGATTGTTTTTTTCACCTAATAGCATCAATAACAATAAAGCATCATCAACGGCAGTGACAATATTTTCTTTCATATCAACCTCGACTGGTTCATACAGTAAACCATTGGTTTATTTAATAAAATTAGCATGGAGAATAATAAAAAATGATTCAAGAGAGTTGTTAATAAATTGTGAGGTGAGTTAGGGTTTTAAAAAGGTATTTTTCAGTGATAAAAATGAAAGTGAAGTATTTTTAATATAAAACAATTGGTTATAGGAAATCTAAAATAAGAAAATTTTGATGACAACGCGAATAGAAATGATTGTAAATGGGAAGCTAATCGTCATTTATGGCGGTTATTTGGTTCACCTAGTGAAATTGATTCGTACACCAGCAATAAATAAAAGAACCTTCAGCGAAAAAATGCGTCACTTTTATTGATTTTTTAAGGGGAAAATTCGGAAATGGCAGAGGTTATCAAAAAAGCATCGAAGGCATTTCTTAAATAATGAGCCTTATGGCAGAATGAAATTCACTTTCTTTAATGGATAACAGAGATGAAACTCGCGCTAGTTGGTTCTGGAAAAATAATCATGTCGGCTCTTGATGCTTTAATACAGGTGCAGGGGATAGAGCTAGTTGCACTGTGTGTTCGGGCGGAAAGTATTGAAAAGGGGCAGGTTATTTGCCAACAATTTGGTATAGCAAAGTTGTATACTGATTATCAAGAACTCCTGCAAGACCCTGATGTTGAGGTGATATACATAGGTTTGCCAAATCATTTGCACTTTCAGTATACCTTTGATGCATTGATGGCCGACAAACATGTGGTATGCGAAAAACCGTTTACACCAAATTGGCAACAATTGCAGGTGTTAATTTCCATTTCACAGACTAGAGGGCTTTTTTTGTTTGAAGCCATTACGTCTATTCATACTCCTGAATTTCATTTTATCAAACAACATATTGATAAAATTGGTGAAATTAAAGTAATTCACGGTAATTACTCCCAATATTCAAGTCGATACAATGACTATTTACAAGGCCGTATTCATGCCGCTTTTGACCCACAGCAAGCAGGCGGTGCACTCTATGATATTAATCTATATAACATTTATTTGTTATCGGCCTTGATGGGAGCACCCGATAGTAGCCATTATATTTGTAATAAAGGGTTTAATGGAATTGATACATCAGGGATATTAACCGCTCATTTTGGGCGTTCAGTTGCATCGTGCGTGGGAGCGAAAGATTCGGCGAGCCCTGGTTACTTTATTATTCAAGGTACTAAAGGGTATATTTGTATCAAGGGGGCTCCAAGTCTTTGCCAGTCAGTCGAGGTTTGCATTGACGGGGAAATATCCAGCGTATCTCGGGATACAACAATCAATCATATGGTCTATGAGTTTGCATTCTTTCGTGAGCAAATTGGCACTAAAAGCCATGCTAAATGTAATGAATTGCTTGAATTAGCATTAATTGTTTCAAAAATATTGCATCAATCACGGGACGATGTAGGGCTGGTATTTGAATCATAAATACATTGGCAGCGCTATGGCTGCCATAATTTGTCAATTTAAAATGAATATAAAGATGCTACTGATTTACCAAGCTTTTCAGCAAGCTCAGATGCCGCATATCTATCCATGATCACTTCGATATAGGCCGCATGGTTCGATAGCTCGGCTTGTTTAATCGCATTGTCTAATTCAATACAGTTGGTAACACGCTGACAATACCAATCTTTACAGCCTAATGCCGCGGGAAGCTGTGCATAATTCCACTGGGGTAAGTCGTTGTAATAGGCTTCAGGGTTTTTACACAAAAGCCGCTCAATTAAATAGCCGTCATTATTTAGGACAAAAATAATGGGTTTTAAGCCAAAACGGGCAAACTGGCTAATCTCTTGGGCAGTGAGTTGGTGAGAACCTTCTCCAGTTACTAAAATCACCCGTTTGTGTGGCTCAGCTATTGCTGCACCAAATGCAGCAGGAGTGGCCCAACCGATAGAGCCCCACAAGGTTTGGTTATGAAACTGTGCATTTTCAGGTAATAAAGCAAAACCTAACCCCATGGATGCAGTTCCCGTTTCTGCAATAATAATATCGTCCTTACGGAACATTTTTTCTAGGCGAGGGTACAAATATGAGGCAGTAATTTGGCCATTTTCACCTTGTTGTGGAGATCCTAAACCTTGGGCTTTGATCCCAACATGGTTCAGTGAGGGCACAAGTTCTTTTAATTTATGTAACACATCTTTCATCAATACATTTGGATAGATAGCAGAGCCCACTTTCACGTGGTCAGAAAGAATGTTAATACAGCTTTCAGGGGCAATAGCTGCCGTGAAGCTGCCGGAGTTGAAGTCCGTTAATACTGCACCGATCCCCATAACACAGTCACAACTCTCGACAAATTCTCTCACTTCAGGATTCATTAGTTTTCCGTTATAAATCCCCATATATCGAGAGTTAGATTCGCTTAAGACCCCTTTATCCATAAACATAGTGGCATAGGGTAGGCCAGTTTTCTGAATAATAGCCTCAACATCAGTCGTTAAGCCGAAACGTGCTGTTAAAATTCCAGGAATAATGCAGGCTTTTGTACTCGATGTGAGCTTTTCGACAATAGCTGTAACGGCAGCTGATAATGACCTGCTATGATTTTTATTTATAGTGATAGTTTCAGATGTTTTATCTGCTTTAATTGGCATAACAGCGTAGTCAGAAGGGAAACCTAAATAAACGGGTCGAGATTTTTGTAAAGCGCTTGTAATTAAGCGCTCTGTCTCGGCAATACAGTTTTCAGGCGTTAAAATAGCGTGAGCGCAGCTTAAGTGTTGGCTCATTTGATAAAATACATCGAAATCACCATTTCCTAGAGTGTGGTGAACTAAACGATGGTTTTTTTGAACCCCACTTGCTGGCATACCAACAAGGTGAAAAATGGGAAGATGTTCGGCATAAGCGCCTGCAATACCATTTAAAGCACTGAGTTCGCCGACACCAAAAGTCGTCGATAATGCTGCTACACCTTTCACGCGGGCGTAGCCATCTGCAGCATATGAAGCATTAAGTTCATTGCAGTTGCCAATCCAGCGCATATTTTCACTTTCACATACTGCATCTTCAATAGGGAATGCGTAGTCACCAGCAACACCAAAAATATCGTGAATACCGATTTGGTAAAGTCTGTCCAATACGTATTCGATAACCGTCTTATTCATCATGCTGATCTCCATTAATTGCTTAGCTAATAATTCTAAATTGAATTATTTTTATCGTTTATTGTGCTTTAAAGGAAATCACTTAAACTCATTCTATCTATAACTAAAAATCATAGGGGGTGGAATGGACATTCGTTCATTACGTTATTTTGTTGAAGTCGTACAGCTCAATGGTTTTAGTCGTGCGGCAGAAAGTTTATTTGTAACGCAACCGGCGATTAGCCGCAGTATTAAAAAATTAGAAGATGAGCTTGGTTATACCTTGCTGATTAGGGAAGTCGATGGCGTTAAATTAACGGAGGAAGGGGACATTTTATTGGCTCATGCAAAGCAAATTCTTTCACAGTTTAGCAGTATGAAAAAAGCGTTACAGGAAAGGTCTGGCCCTATATCCGGGGTACTACCTGTGGGGCTACCACCGGTGATAGCATCGACTTATTTTGCTGATATTATTATGGCTTTTAGCCAACGTTACCCACAGGTGGAACTGAAAATTCTTGAGTTAGGTACCCGAAAAATGCGTGAGGCAATGTTAAATGGTGAAGTTGAAACTGCCGCGGTGATGTTACCTTTTGCTGATGACCGCTTTGAAGTACACCCCTTTTCAACGGACCGATTAATGCTATTAGTCAGCAAACAACATCCACTCGCGATCCGTGAATTTGTTAAATTTAGTGAAATAGTCGATGAGCCTTTTATTTTCTTTTCTGATGATTTTCTAATTAATGAACTGGTTGTCAGTGCTTGCGGTGTTTATGGCAAAAAGCCCACTATTTCCGGACGCAGTAGTCATTTAGATTTGGTAACTGCCATGGTAAGAGCCGGGGTAGGGGTAACGCTACTGCCAGATAGTATGTGGCAGAATACCAGTTCAGTGGGATTATCCGTTATTCCAGTTATTGAGCCAATATTGGCTTACGATATTGCTTTAGCGACAGTAAAAAACCACCACCAAAGCCGTCGTGCCAAAGCATGGCATGATTTGGCGTTAACTATATTAAAGGCCAATAGGGCAAGATGAGGCAGTTAGTCCTGTATTGCTAAGTCTTGCATTAAACCGCCCAGAAATATTCATTTATTAATGAATATTGCTAAGGTTTAAATATTTATCTTAATTAAAAATTTTCTTTAATAAACAGAATCTATTGAGATTATAAAATAATTACATAAGAAATTATTTTTGATTTAAATCACATATGCGGAATATTGTTCATACATTAATGAATTAAAGGCGCTATTGTTAAGCAAATGAAAATAAATTGTTTATTTTATTTGGCGGGGTGACAAATGAGCGCAGTAAAATATGATTATATTATTGTAGGTGCGGGTTCTGCCGGTTGTGTTCTTGCTGCTCGGTTGATCCAAGAAACGCAATCTAGAGTATTACTTATCGAAGCGGGCGATAGCGATAACCATTTGTTTATTCGTATGCCTGCAGGTGTAGCGAAAATTATCGCCCAAAAAAGCTGGCCTTATGAAACTGAGCCAGAGCCTCATGCTAATAACCGTAAAATGCAAATTGCCCAAGGGAAAGTATTGGGGGGAAGTAGTTCTGTCAATGGAATGATTTATATCCGAGGACAGAAACAAGATTATGATAATTGGGCTCTAAACTATGGTTGTGAAGGTTGGGGATATGCGGATGTATTGCCATGGTTTAAAAAAGCAGAGAACAATGAAAGCCTGACAGGGGAATATCATGGAACAGAAGGCCCACTTCCTGTCAGTGAAAATAGATATCGGCACCCATTATCAATGGCATTTATTCGTGCAGCACAAGAGCATGGTCTTCCTTATCTCAATGATCTTAATGGAGAAAGCCAGCAAGGAACAAGCTTTTACCAGACGACAACGCATAATGGAGAAAGAGCCAGTACATCAAGAACCTATTTAAAATCAGTGGAAAAGAATGATAAGTTGACATTAAAGCTTGGCACTCAAGTGAACCGTATTATAATTCGCGATGGCCGCGCGATTGGTGTTGCTTATCAAGGGAAAAATGGCCATAAAGTTGAGGCATTCGCTAGTTGCGAAGTATTGGTTTGTTCTGGTGCGATGGGCTCTGCAAAATTATTGATGCTGTCAGGGATCGGGCCAGAGGAGCACCTATCTTCGTTGGGGATTGATACTCATGTGAATCTGCCTGTTGGCAAAAATTTTCATGACCACCTACATATGTCAATTAACGTCACGACTAAGCAACCAATTAGCTTATTCGGCGCAGACCAAGGTCTAAATGCGATTAAACACGGGGTAGAGTGGATAGCATTTCGCAGTGGACTGCTCACCTCTAACGTTTTAGAAGGCGCTGCATTTAAAGACAGTTGCAGCCAAGGTCGTCCTGATGTACAAATTCATTTTTTACCTATTTTAGATAGTTGGGATGATGTTCCTGGCGAACCTCTACCCGCCGCCCACGGCTTTTCTTTAAAGGTCGGGTACCTGCAACCTAAGTCCCGTGGTGAAGTTTTATTGCGCAGCGCAGACCCACAAGCACCACTAAAGATACATGCTAATTATCTTGCGTCACCTGAAGATATGGAAGGTTGCAAACGGGCAGTTAAATTTGGACTGGAAGTATTGGATTGCCCTTCATTACAAGTATTAAGCAAAGAAGTTCTAATGCCGCCAGCGTCGGTGCGCCATGATGAAGCTCAACTTGAAGAGTTTGTCCGAAATTTTTGTAAAACGGTTTACCATCCTGTGGGAACTTGCCGTATGGGAACGGATACTACAACATCAGTGACTGACTTGCGGTTACGTGTACATGGTATTGAAAACTTACGTGTCGTGGACTGTTCTGTGATGCCTGAAATTCCAAGTGGAAACACAAATGCCCCAACGATCATGATTGCAGAACGCGCAGCAGCGATGATTATAGAAGATAGGAACGCAAATTAGCCTTGCGATAAGGTAATAATAGAAAAACAGCATAAAATCAAGGCAACCACCCAAACTTTATGCTGTTTCAATAATCTTACGGTACTTAGAACGATCTAACATTAAGTTGTGGTGTTATATATTAAACCGTTATTTTGCTTTATTGATTTATAGTATTTTTATATTTAATGGTTTATTTTGTACTCGCGGTATATTCATTTAATTAAATCCATCAAATAAAATAGCGTACTTTTATTAAAGTTAAATAATTTCATACAATAAATTTACTTCTCAATGACTACTATAAAGTGACATAAAGTCGTATTTCCCTTTTTTGGATAATATGCCAAAGAGCGTTATAGGTGAAGCTGACTTGATTGGCTTGGGATGATGTAGATAAACCTTACCTTCACGATAAAAATTTCGACCGTGCATAATCATTTGAAAGCTAAACAAACTATTACTGATATTCCACTTTCAATATTCCAGAAGCGGTAAATAAACCTAGTTCAATTTCTTTCCCTTCATGAAAAACTGGGGACACCGTTAATACTGGCTGTGCATAGTAAGTAAAATTACGATATTCATTAGGTAATAAAGGCGTATTATCTGCTTGAATTTTTAGTCCTAAATTAGGGTTAGATGTTTCAAGCAAATTCGTATTAAAGCTTGCACTAGAGCTTTCAAGCTTTAATTTAAGATTTGGATTACTGGATGATTTACTTCCGCAATCCAAATGATAGTCAATGTTTTTTGTATAACGTTCACTGGTAAATCCGTGTAGATTTATTTCACCAAATGAGACTTCAATAGGTTGTCCAGGGCCATTTTCACCATACACATCACAAGTGCTTTCAATAACATCCACTTTAATTGTTAATGTATAGGTTTCGGCAAGGCAAAAGCTACTAAAAAAAATAATCAGTATGTTAGTGAGAATTACAAATAGTAAAAGTGTTCTTTTTTTTATTATTTGAGTTAAAAATATCATAATGATTTATACTCCAATCGATAAATCAAATAAATTAATTCCAAGTAACTTAGATTTAATTTTTTAATTAATTACAATAGATAAAATAGCATTTCCTACCCTCGAACCTGGCTCGGGATTTCCTAATGAAGATAGAGTTGAACTAACGGAAAAGGTTAAGTTTGTATTTTTTTTAATATCCGCTTGAACTAAATTATTCAACATACATTTTCCTGAGACACATACATCTAATTGACTTTTTACACCATGTAATAAATCAACTTCATTTTCAGGTAAAAATTGAAATGTGGCACTCATATCGCCAGTACACGATATATCCCCATTAATTTTTGCTATATTTCCATTTATATTATTTGAGTTGACATTGCCATGAGATATCGTCAATGGCATAGATACATTGCAAGAAGGCAATACTGGGATCTCAGGGACATTAACTGAACAGGTTGTTCCTACATCTTTTCCATTCACAATTATTTGTAAGCATGTATCAGCATAACCTGTTGCTGATGCATGGTAATCGAAGAAATTTATATATCTAACATCAAACTGCCCAAACTTAACGCCGAAGTCGGGTAATACTTCACTACAGTGCTTAGGTGTGTTTCGTGTGACTGAATAGTATTTAACAACACCTACATTATATATACTACTAAATCCAACTAGTAGAGAAATACTTGGTGTTGCCATAGAGGTTATAGAGCCTGTCGATGAGCGTCCAGTCGCAATAACTGTAATATTACACTCAGTATTCGTGCTGTTTTTTATCTCATCTGGAATATATAAAAAATAAGGGCCTAACGTTTTTGGTATAGTATAGTATGCATCATTAATAAGATTATGTAACTTACTTGTGGTGTATATACTGTTAGGATTTAATGGACTTGCACTAGTTTTATTATTAATTATAAATAGTAAAGCTAGCATCATTATTTTAAAAAAATAAATATTTTTACTTTTTAGCATTACGCTATTACCTATCAATTTTATAAATTATTATCGTGATGCTATGACGTTAATCATATAGCATTTCAAAAGCAATTAAAGCAGAAAAAGTACCAGGTATGAGTGGACCGGACGTTCTTATAGCTGAGACATAATAAATTAGGCTATTTTGGCCCGATGCAATTAACGTTGGGTTACTTTCTTTACCTATTGGTAATATTTCTCCTGCTGAATTTGCTACTTGCAACCCAAAGCCGTATGCCCCGTTGACTCGAATAATATTTGAATGTTCAGGTTCACTTGCCGCTAAAAATTTGATTTTGACCGCAGGCTGTGTGCTACTCCATACTGTTTTTCCAGTTTGGAAATTTTGAAGTTCAGTTTGAACTTGCAAGCAATTTAACAACTCAATTTGGAATGGAATAGGTTGCATCACTTGCTCAGAAGAATTTAGATCACTAAATGATAAATTTCCTAGCGAAACGGATTGGTTACTAGATTTCATAGCTAATTCGCATGGGTTTTCAGTTAAAGAGCCTGAAACATGGATAACCCCATGCTGGCCATCAACCTCCCAACCATCTGTAGGCCTGAACAGATTATTATTGTCAGCAATTGCCGGCAATACTGTGGCTAAGCAAAGTGAAATGACCATATATTTTGAACGTAACCAACGATATATTTTTGAGCTCATAAATATGTCCCCATTTAGCTTTATATTCCTTTACTATTTATTTAATAAATTTTTTGTAATAACAGAGCAGATTGTATTTTTACAATCAAAGGTTAATTTGGGGCGACCACCATAATCATTAATATAAGTAATCACGGGGGTATTACCTAATTGCTCATTTGTCATTCCAATATTGATCTCACTAAAGGGCGCAATCATAATTGGATTAAATTCTTTCGCATCCGTATTTGCATGGGCCCCTGCATTAATTATTGTGATGTAATAAGGCGTTGGGTTTTTGGCAAAAACAAGATTTCCTTTCTTTTCAAGCTGCATTTTTTCTTGCCATGGCGCACTGTTTTGCTGTGGTGCAATTGCTTCTGGACGATAAAATAATTTTATTTTTGTTTGTAATGCAATCTGTAAAGTATTTGGTTTATCACTCTTAGGTGGAATCTCTCGCATATTAAAATAGAATAAAGACTCTCTATCCTGAGGTAAGTTTTTTACATCGGGTAGAGCTTCAATTTTCATTTGACTAGATTTTCCTGGTTCTAATCGTTGAACTGGTGGTAATACAATTAATGGTGATGTTATTTTTTTACTTTCTTCATTTTCAATCCAACCTTGAGCAAGATAAGGAAGTTGCTTATTATTATTATTAATATTTAAAGAGATTGACTTGTTCTCTCCATCAAAGATGACTCTTGTTCTATCTAATGATACCGCAGCCTCTGAAAAAGCACTTAGGGTTAAAGGCCCTAAAAAAATACTCATTAATGTCTTTTTGATATTCATTTGGTTATTACCTTTCATATTACTTTTATCTATTTAAACTAAATAATCATTTGACTATTGCTTTTACTACCTCGTTGCATGGAAGTAATAAATTATCTTGAATTTCTCGATTCATTAATTCAGAGGGAAAAATTATTTCACATGACATATTTTTACCCCATGTAACATTCATTATTTCTGAAGGATGGACACCGCTTATATAAGTATTACCTAAATCACCTACAATCCCAACGTTTTGCTTTTTATGATTTGTTACTTGAGCTCCTAATGGTGGATGAGTACCATCAGTAAGTACGATAACAGCCATAATTTTCTGACCTGAAATAACCGAAAATGAACGATATCCAACAGCACCTTCAGTTAATGTTGCTTGAATAACAGATTGTTGGGCATCAATATCATCAGGTAGCTTATTTAAATCAATTTGCGCTTTATTTCGATAGTAGCTACTGACATCTGAAATAACTGCTTTCCCAAATCGGTTTGATTCAACAGGAACACCAATACCACGAATCGTAATATTTGGAACATCATCAGTATCAACTAATATACGTGCTCCCCCGAGATTATTTATTCTATGTGCAACCGTACCTTTCCCTGTTAAGGTCAAGCCACCTGAAGTGGAAAGGCCAAAAGCACTATATTGGTTATTTATATGATTCGCATTGGCTGACCAACGAGCATTATCCCCTTGATGTGAAATAAAAGCACTTGCGGTTCCACCTTTTCGATTTGCACCTGCACTTACCTGATAATTTGTTCTATCATCCAATCGGTCATAATAAGAAACACGATTAGTCGTATCATAGCGGCTTGTATTCATCGAATAACCAACATTTGCCCCATTACTTAGTGGGAAAGATAATGATACATAAGCGCTATCATCGGTCACACCATTATAAAAACTACGATTTGCAGATAAGCTAATACTCATATTTTTTATTGGACCGATATCCATATATTTCGATAGCATTAAACTGTAATAATCATTATCTTTTTTATCCCAATACGTCTGATGGTTATAATTTAAATATAATGATAACCCTATATCCTGGAAATTCTTATTTACAGATATAGTGTATAGCTCTTTGCTTCCATAATTGCGTAGCCCTGTTCGTTGGGTATTTAAGAAATCACTCATGCTCATATAACTTCGTTCTGAAAAACGATAACCTGCAAATTGTATCTGGCTATCGAACTCTTCAAATCGTTTAGAATAGTTAACTCGGTATGAGCTCCCACTTAATGTCCCTTCACCGGATAAACGGGCGATAGACTGAGTAACATCAAATGAAAGTGCACCGAATACGAGTAAATCCCGCCCAAATCCCATTGATAGCGCATTATAATTTTGGCTATTCAAACTACCGCCAATTAAAGACCAACCATTACTAATACCCCAAGAAAATTCACCTGTAATGAAATTTTCCCCTTCACTTTGGCGCTCGGTATTCGTTGGCTGGCCTAGCGCAAATTTATATTGAACTTGCCCAGGTCTTGTTAAATATGGCAAATTTGCGGTATCAACTTGAAACTCTTGAATTGAACCATCTTGCTCTTTAATGGCAACATTTAAAGTTCCTGTTATGGCATCACTTAAATTTTGGATACGAAAGGGACCCGGCGCAACTTGTGTTTCATACAGTATCCGTCCTTGTTGCATGACCGTCACTGTAGCATTACTTTGTGCTATCCCTGTTATTTCAGGGGCATATCCACGCAAGTTTGGTGGCATCATGCTTAATTCAGATTGCAAGCTTGCACCAATAAATCTAAAGCCATCAAAAATATTTGAAGCCAAATAGTCTTCACCCAGTACGAGTTTAGCCTTTAATTCAGATAGAGCTCGGTATGCATAAAAACGGTTCCATGTGAAATCAGATTGGTCACGTCCTTGGCTTCCTGTTGTGTGGTTATAGCGGCTTTGCCAATCAGCTCTAAACCGCCAAGCACCTAAATTGATACCTGCAACACCATTACTATTTACTGAGGATGAATTTGCTCCTCCATTATAGGAATTAGTGGCATTAGCATTCACATTATAATCAATAAGTAATGCTGATATTCCATTGTCCCAGCGAGAAGGGGGATCCCAGTTTTCTGATGTGTACTCTAGGTACGCTTGTGGAATACTGACATATAGAGATGACGTAGCTAAATCACCGCGCAGCAATAATCCTGGCAAGCTGTTTTCATTAAGGCATTGCCCTTCATGCCACCATGTTAATTTTTTTTGCGACTCAGAAGTAAGCCCGAGTAGCTTAACTATTTCTGGAGATAAACAAGGCTGACTATTATCAGGATCATACTCACCAGAATAATAGGGGATGCTAATGTCAGATATTTGTTCGTTATTGATTTTTAGCGTAAAGTTATAAACTCCGGGCATAATATAACCCGCACGAGAGAATTGGTTTAAATCAATGTTATTTTTGTCTTCTAAATCTAAAACATCAGTATTGAATTCAATATGATTATCTGCATTGATAGTTAAAGTCACACAACTGATTGTTAATCCAATAAGAATACTTAACCATTTTAATTTTGGTGTATAAATAGGTAACGAAGACATAAAACATTCCTAAAATCTAACAATAATTTATTTATTATTTAGTAATAATCTAGTTTAAAACGCAGTGATGTTTGATACTGCCCAGCACGTAAAGGTGTTTTATCTGAAATAACTTTTAACTGATAATTCAAAATATATTTCCCAGCTTTTATATCGTTCGGTAGTGTTTTTTTTCCTGGGTAAATATGTACTCCTTTCGAATCAGTTAATAATAGTGCTATACCTTGTGCTGACCCCGATACTGAAAAAAAATCCCCATTAGCAGGCCCATCAAATGAAACTTCAAATGTTTTCCATGGTTCACCTGTATAAGATGTTAGTTTGCAACCAATTAATGTAATAAAAAAATCATGTGCTTGTCCTTGTCCTTTTTGCTGTATTAATGATAGTGGTAAAATTCCCATGTCAATGGATTGTTCATAAGAACCAGTATCAATACTACATGCCGTATCCATAATGCTACCTTGCATTATCAGATCCATTGAGTTATTTGCAGAAGCATTCTTAAAAAAGGGTAATAGTAAAAAAAAACACAATGATAAAATAATTTCTTTTTTCTTTGTTATCATATTATAACCATTAAAATATACACCACGAGGTCTATCAACCCCGTGGTGAGATAGCATCTTATTAAAATTTATTTAATTATATGCTAATGTAAAATTAGTAACTGCTTGGAATTTCCCTGGTGTTACTGGAATAACTTTGCTTTGCGCATCAACTAGCTGAAGTCCAATTAATGATGCTTGGAATTTTAATGTGTTATTCCCTTCAACATAATTTTGTTTTGCGCCAGAGTTAACTTTAATTTGAGTACCCGATGAATTCATGATCTTCACTGCGGCACCAGTAGCATCACCTGTAATCTGTAAATAACCTGTATCTTTCCCCGCTTCAGTTCCCTTGAAAGTTACCGCAACTTGATTATCACCTTTTAGGTTACAGCCTTCTAATTTAATCTGAAATGGTTGTGCTGATGATTCACCACCGTTATCTAAAGTCACATTAGATACTTGGCCTAATGGAACTTCTTGATTCTCTTCACCAGGAGCAATAGAGCATGGCGCTTCAATAATAGAACCAGAAAATGTTACCGTACCACTCCCTGCATTAACAGCTAAAGCAGATGTACTCATTAAACCAGAAATCATAGTTGCTAAAATAATTTTTTTCATTTTTTCCTCAAACGATAAGTATAGATATACATATAAATATTTATATGCATTTTTTTAATAAAAAAATATTTAAATAAAATATATTTAAATGGACTAATAAAAATAAATTGTATCAGATGCTGATATCTTATTTTTTAAAGAAATTACATCATCCGAAGGGGATTTTTGAACTTCAGCAATAATAAGCTTAATGACTCTTTCAAATGGACAATCGAGTGCTACGCTTAAATTAAATAACATATCAATACTAATTTTATTTATTCCACGTTCATAACGTGACATTTGTTGCTGTGAAACATTTACTTGTTTTGCTAGTTCACAAGCAGAAATACCATTCTCTTTACGTATTTTTCTTATAACTAATCCACAGTAAATAGAAAATAGATTATCTTGTGTTTCATATTTGGATATGACTCTATTAACTTTACTCATAATTAATAACAAGGTCTCAGTTTAATAATTTATAATTTGTTGTGCTCTTATATATTCCCTTTAAGTGCTTACAATTATAATGAGTAGTATTTTTTAAATCAAACCACGAAAAAGAATAGAGTCTATTTAACTGGCTATATTTACACTTTTTACAATTCAGTTGTTTTTCTTATCTAACAATAAGTTATAAACATTTAAAGTTTTTAACAATTTTTTTAAAATCAAATTTAGAAGTTAGCTTGTTAGTTTATTAGGCTTGGTTTGACATAAAAAAAAGTATTTTTATCTGAAATTAACAAATTTTAATAAATCCTCTTAAATTGTAACAAAATAACTTGATTTTAATCAAAAACACACACATAAGGAGTGATTATGTAATTTGAAAAACGAAAGACTTTAGAAAAAAGACAGCAAAATCAAGTGATTAATTAATACTCTCATTTGGAGTAAAAATCTACAAAAAAATACAATTAAATCATTATAGTAGCTAGTAGAGATGATGTGTGGCTTCTTATCATTACATCAATAGCCTTACTTATCTAAATATTTATACCTCCATAGCCGAGACACTATAGGGTTCTATCTGCTTAAATTTTTTGTTACGGGCTCTTCTAGCTTACTTTATATCTAGTAAGAGAGTTACTGCAGAGTAGTAAACAAGTACGGATATGTGTCGTTTTTTACCATAATGTTTTATTTTAAGATATGACTTAGGGCGGTCATTAATCTGATATTTTTTAACTTGGCTTTGTTAGCCTGTAAATTCAAATTGTTATGAAAGTAAGCTAGATTCTATTTATTTAGAAAGAGAAGGAGAACCAATAGTGAGTTTTTATGATATAACAGGAGGGAAAACAGCATAGTATTATATTTATAAATTAAATATTATGCTGTTTTTTGATTAATGATACTTTTTAGTTGGGTGCAAATCTAAAATATAGGCTTACACATTAAACAAAAAGTTGAGTACATCGCCGTCTTTCACGATGTAATCTTTTCCTTCTGCGCGCATTTTACCTGCTTCTTTAGCACCTTGTTCGCCACGGTATTGGATAAAGTCATCAAATGCGATAGTTTGCGCGCGAATAAAGCCTTTTTCGAAGTCAGTATGGATTTTACCCGCAGCTTGTGGCGCAGTTGCACCAACAGGGATAGTCCACGCACGCACTTCTTTAACACCGGCAGTAAAATAGGTTTGCAGGTTTAATAACTGATATCCAGCACGAATAACACGGTTAAGACCCGGCTCTTCAATACCTAAATCCGCCATAAATTCATCGCGCTCTTCGTCTTCAAGTTCTGCGATATCAGACTCAATCGCTGCGCAGACAGGAACAACCACAGAGCCTTCAGCTTCTGCGATTTTATACACCACATCTAAGAACGGGTTATTTTCAAAACCATCTTCATTAACGTTAGCAATGTACATGGTTGGCTTTAATGTTAAGAAGCTCAAGTAGCGGATAGCCGCTTTATCTTCATTAGATAAATCTAATGTGCGTAACATGCCTGCTTGCTCTAAGTGCGGCAAACATTTCTCTAATGCTTCTAATTCCGCTTTTGCGTCTTTATCGCCGCCTTTTGCACGTTTTTGGACACGATGAATAGCGCGCTCACAAGTATCAAGGTCAGCAAGTGCTAATTCAGTATTAATGACTTCAATATCTGCGGCAGGGTCAACTTGGCCTGCAACGTGAATGATATTGTCGTTTTCAAAACAACGAACAACATGACCAATGGCTTCGGTTTCACGGATATTCGTTAAAAATTGGTTACCTAGGCCTTCACCTTTGGATGCACCTTTCACTAAGCCCGCGATATCAACGAATTCCATAGTCGTTGGTAATATACGCTGTGGCTTCACAATTTCAGCTAATTGATCAAGACGTGGGTCTGGCATTGGCACAACACCCGTGTTTGGTTCAATTGTACAGAAAGGGAAGTTGGCTGCTTCGATGCCGGCTTTGGTCAATGCATTAAATAGGGTGGATTTACCCACGTTAGGCAGACCAACGATACCGCATTTAAAACCCATATGTTTCTCACCTTAATAGCAAGGGGCAGCCTCACGCTGCACCCAATGTTTAGAAATTGGCGCTGATTATACACAAAAAGTTGATTCGGATGAAATGAACTCTTATGAGGTTGCTTTAAAACCATGTAAACGATTGATGGCTTTGTCCATCCCATCAGCCAGGAGAATATCTGTGCACCTAGCTGCTTCATCAATCGCATCATCAATGAGCTTTTGTTCAGATAAAGGCGGTTTGCCCAAAACAAAACCAACAACTTTATTTTTATCACCCGGATGACCAATACCAATGCGTAAACGATAAAAATTCGGGTTATTGGCGAATTTGCTTTGAATATCTTTCAACCCATTGTGCCCGCCATTACTGCCACCTAACTTCATTTTAGCCACACCTGGTGGTAAATCGAGCTCATCATGGGCGACTAAGATCTCATCGAGATTGATGCGATAAAAATTAGCTATAGCGGCAACAGATTTACCACTTAGATTCATAAATGTGGTTGGAACCAGCAGACGGATATCGTTACCATTCATATTAATGCGAGCGGTATAACCAAAAAATTTAGCTTCTTCTTTCAATGGCTGATTATGGCGCTCAGCCAGTAAATCAACATACCATGCACCTGCATTATGGCGCGTTTGTGCATATTCAGCACCTGGATTGGCAAGTCCAACAATTAACTTAATTTTGCTCACGGCGATGATTTCACTATCAGTTATGAAAATAATGCCTTAGTTTACCTTGTGAAATACAGGATGTACAAAATTGTGATAGATAAAAGTCACTATGATTATAATTGCCGAATAAACTATTCGGATTTTCTGGGTTTTTGATAAAAAGCACTTTTTGTACAGATATTCTTGCTAACTTCCTTCCTTGTGATGTCTATCGCAAAAAATTTTACTTAATGCACTATAATCATTACATAAATATAAAGTATGACCGAATTTATTTACACATGCTTGCTTATCAGTTTACTGGTACTGGAGGTATATATGAAACGGAAAAGCGCTCATCTTCTTGGTAATGTCTTCATGGGAATCGGAATGGTGTTGATGATCGGGAGTATTGGTGTCAACTTATTCTCTCATATTGTTAACTTAGGCCTTTCAGAACTTATTACCAATGGTTCCTTATTCGGCATTTTTATCGGTGCGATGGTATGGTTAGTCGGTGCAAGGATCGGCGGCCGTGAAAAAGTTGCAGACCGTTACTGGCAGTTAAAACAACAATATCATTCACGCAGAGATAATCACCGCTATCCATAAATAGCCTAGAGCAATTAATTGCTGATAATGGTGAACAAGTTTGATAATTAGGCATTAAGAAGAGTGAAATTCCAAAGAATTTTGCTCTTTTGTCGTGAAGATTGTGAGTTATTTTAGATGGCTATTTTTATCGTTTTATTACGTGAAATCACCACTATGATTGGCGATAGAATATAAACATAGGCATCGATGGTTTCTTTCCTGCCAAAATCATAAAGCCCCTGCAAATTACATTGCAGGGGCTTATATTTTTTATTGTGACTTTTTCATTATGGTTGAACGCTAAAACCCAATATTGGAGAATTAGTGCTCAAACATTGCTGAAATTGACTCTTCGTTGCTGATACGACGGATAGCTTCAGCTAACATACCTGAAAGCGTTAAGGTGCGAACATTGCTCAGCGCCTTGATTTCAGGAGAAAGAGGTATAGTGTCACAAACAATGACTTCATCAATGACTGAATTTTTGATGTTGTCTACAGCATTACCTGAGAAAATCGGGTGTGTTGCGTATGCAAATACACGTTTAGCACCACGTTCTTTCAGTGCTTCAGCTGCTTTACACAGAGTACCACCGGTATCAATCATATCGTCCACTAAGATGCAATCACGACCTGAAACATCACCAATGATATGCATAACTTGAGAAACGTTCGCACGTGGGCGGCGTTTGTCAATAATGGCCATATCAGTGTCATTCAGGAGTTTTGCGATAGCTCTAGCACGTACCACGCCGCCGATGTCTGGAGATACAACGATTGGGTTTTCCAAATTCTTCTGTAACATATCTTCCAGAAGAATAGGGCTACCAAATACATTATCCACAGGAACATCAAAGAAGCCCTGGATCTGCTCTGCGTGTAAATCGACAGTGAGCACACGGTCTACACCTACACTTGACAGAAAATCGGCAACAACTTTAGCGGTGATTGGTACACGGGCAGAACGTACGCGACGATCCTGTCTTGCATAACCGAAGTAAGGGATAACAGCGGTAATACGACCAGCAGATGCACGGCGTAGCGCATCGACCATAACAACCAGTTCCATCAGGTTATCATTGGTTGGTGCACAAGTTGACTGGATGATAAAAATATCACCACCGCGAACATTTTCATTAATTTGAACACTGACTTCGCCGTCGCTAAAACGACCAACAGCCGCGTCTCCAAGATTAGTGTAAAGGCGGTTAGCAACACGTTGTGCTAGTTCCGGTGTAGCGTTACCAGCAAAAAGCTTCATATCGGGCACGAGAAAAACCTCAGGCTTGCGTCCAGAGAGATATTGTTGACCAATAGCGACAAGGCTTATTGGTGCAATACACAGGTTATCCCAGCGCGGAACTTGTGCAGTGGGGAAACGTTAACGCCTTGAGCGACGAACCCTTGCACCCACGATGGGGCTTTATTTAACACCTGCAGGGCATCCGCTTGTGTTTCAAATTCAGAAAAAACACATGCGCCTGTTCCTGTAAGGCGAGACGGAGCATATTCTAACAGCCAAGAAACAAGCTGTTCAACCTCACGAAAACGTTTTCTTGCGATTGGTTCACAGTCATTTGCGTACGGAGCCAGTAATAATGCGGCTAGGGAGCGTTTTGGAGAATTTCTATTTAATTGTGGATCTGTGAAGATCATCGGGGTTGATATTTCAATTCCGGGATGAGCGACGAGATACCATTTCTCTTCAGGGGAAGCTTTGGTTAAAATATCACCAATCCCTTCAGCGAAAGCGGCATGTCCACGAACAAACACTGGAACATCAGCACCTAATGATGCACCTAATTCTGCAAGGACTTCATCAGAAACCTGTGTTTTCCAATGTTCGTTAAGCGCAATTAAGGTTGTTGCTGCGTTTGATGAGCCCCCACCAATACCACCGCCCATGGGCAATACTTTATGAATACAAATATCAGCCCCTAATGGGCCATAGTGCTGTAAGGTATCGCGGCAATAGGATTGTAATAATTTAGCTGCCCGTAAAATTAGGTTTTTTTCGGGGGGAACCCCTTGCATGTCAGTCAATAAATTCAGTTGGTCGTCATCACGTGCTGTAATGGTGATTTCATCGCCATAATCAACAAATTGAAATAGAGTTTGTAATTCATGGTAGCCATCAGAGCGTTGGCCTGTGATGTACAAAAAAAGATTTAATTTTGCCGGAGATGGCCATGTTAACGTCATTTCTTCAGTGTCCAACTATCCATTTTTAATTTGATAAGCCTGTCCCCTTGGCGTAGCTCTAGGTAGTTTGGCAGCATAGGTACCGTTTTGCTGTCATACGAAATGTAGTTGAGCTGCCAAGTTTCACCATTGCTTTTAAACGTGACACTTTTCAGCAGGTGGTTTTCATCTAAGGTAAAGTCTGTTGCACGTCCCGGTGAGCCTGTTAACCATGCAGTTAGGTCATCAATTGGAATTTCCATACCAGTAAGTTGATAGATAAGCTCGCTTGGAACGTCACTCATATGGGTTTGGCCATCTTTAGTGGTTAACCGAGCTAAATCAGGTTCAACGGTAAGCTCAAGTTCGCGGCTACCTAATGGGTTGGTCAGCAACAAACGGTACTTTTCAGGTGTATATTGTTGCCAGAAAAACTTAGCATACGTTTTTGTTTCTCCGCCGTTATAGGCAAATGATCCACGGGTTTGGTAGTCACGTAACTGACTTAATTCCTGTTGATGTGCTTTCCATTTCGCATCGGATGCGGAGCTGGTTCCTTTTGTGGTCGTTTGTGACGTTGTCACGCATGCGGTTAGCAAGACGCATGAAAGTGGCAATAGGCGAAAAAAATGCTTATTTATGTGCATAAAGGGCAAAGTTTGAGTTAATTGCATATCAAATCTCAAAGTTGTATTGGGCGCTGATAGCAGTCTCTAATTGAGTTACTTGCATTTAAAGAAGTTCAGTTTAGCGCGTTAAGGCCATCAGAGTCATCTATTACACTAGATGATATACCTTGCGGATAAAAACCTGTAAGTGATTTACCGTTTGTATACAAATAACATAGTGTATTGACAGGGAAAATGGTTCCTTAAAAATGTTATTAGGCCAATCCAGTTTGGGTTCATGTGGCGTTAAGTTATCAGGATAAACCTCACCAGTCACCATTTGCTTTCTGTGCGAAATAATTGCATTCTCTATGCATCTTATTGTAGTTAATTTATCATTGTAAATAATGATATGGCTGATAATCAGTTTCATATAGCATAAATAAACGATAAAATTACGATCAGTTGTGATTGGTAAAATAACCATTACGTCTGTTTTTTTCGGTTTATTTTTTGGCGTGGGTCATCTTTCTGAAGGATAGGCTTATGTAAACCGTAGAAAGAGAGACGCGGATCATCTACAATAGAACAATATAAATAACAGTATTGCTAAATTGGTGGGGAATACCCATCGAGCATTACTGAAAATAATTAGCACTGTAAGCAATGTGAGTAAGTCGTAAAGCACAATGACCTTATTAGCCTTAGGCATCAACCATAAAACAGCACCAGTAGCCCTGCGTGAGCGGGTGACATTTGGTCCTGAAAAAATTGACCATGCACTTGAGGAACTTCTCAAACAGCCTCAAGTGAATGGTGGCGTTGTGCTGTCTACCTGTAATAGAACTGAGCTTTACTTGAGCCTTGAATCACAAGAACGAGCTCAAGAACAGCTAGTAAAATGGTTGTGTGATTTTCATGGTATAACCCAAAAAGATTTACAGCCAAGTTTATATTGGCACCAAGACGACCGAGCGGTGAGCCACCTAATGCGTGTGGCGAGTGGCTTGGATTCATTAGTTTTGGGAGAGCCACAAATATTAGGGCAAGTAAAAAAGGCGTTTGCACTTTCGCAAGGTAACCATTCGTTATCAAGCGAACTTGAGCGTCTTTTCCAAAAATCATTTTCTGTTGCAAAACGTGTGCGTACAGAAACCGATATTGGAGCGAATGCAGTTTCTGTGGCATTTGCTGCTTGTACACTTGCTCGTCAAATATTTGAATCACTTAAGCATTTAAATATTTTGTTAGTTGGCGCAGGGGAAACTATTGAACTTGTGGCTCGTCATTTGCGCGAACACGGCGTACAAAAAATGATGATAGCTAACCGAACACGTGAACGTGCGGAGCTATTGGCCAATGAGGTGAATGCACAAGTTATTTCGTTATCGGATATTGATAACCGTTTAGCTGAAGCGGATATTGTCATTAGTTCAACGGCGAGTCCTTTACCCATTATAGGGAAAGGGATGGTCGAGCGTGCTATGAAAATACGTCGTAGTAAGCCGATGTTATTAATTGATATTGCCGTTCCTCGTGATATCGAACAAGATGTTGAAAAATTAAGAGATGTTTATCTCTATACTGTGGATGATTTGGAATCTATCATTGCACAGAACCTTGCTCAGCGAAAAGCCGCAGCCGTTGAAGCTGAATACATTGTTGAGCAAGAAAGTAGCCACTTTATGGATTGGTTGCGCTCACAAGCGGCAGTGTCTACAATTCGCGATTACAGAGAACAAGCTGAGGCCATTCGGGCAAATATGACTGAAAAAGCGTTGACGGCTATCCGTCAAGGTGCAGACCCTGAGCAAGTGATCATGCAATTATCGCAACAATTAACCAACCGCCTTATTCACGCTCCAACCAAATCTTTGCAGCAAGCTGCAGGAAATGGGGATGTAGAGCGTCTAAATCTACTTAGGGACAGCTTAGGGCTGGACCATCAATAACCACATTTTAATCATAGGTCTTATATAACGAATGAAGCCTTCTATTGTCGCAAAACTAGAAGCATTACAAGAACGCTACGAAGAAATTGAAGCGCACCTTGCTGATGCAGGTGTAATTGCCGATCAAGACCGTTTTCGTGCTTTATCAAAAGAATATGCTCAATTGTCTGATGTCGCTAAATGCTTTAGCGCATGGCGCACAGTACAGGATGACATCGAAACAGCTGAAATGTTGTTAGACGATCCTGAAATGAAAGAAATGGCTCAAGAAGAGCTTAAAGAAGCCAAAGCGCGCAATGAAGAGCTCGAACAGCAATTACAATTGTTATTGCTTCCGAAAGATCCTGATGATGAATATAACTGCTTCGTTGAAATCCGTGCGGGAGCAGGGGGAGACGAAGCGGCAATTTTTGCGGGTGATTTATTCCGTATGTATAGCCGCTATGCAGAAAACAACCGCTGGCGCGTTGAATTAATGAGCACGAGTGATGGTGAACATGGCGGTTTTAAAGAAGTTATCGCGAAAATTTCCGGTGATAGCGTTTATGGTCGCTTAAAGTTTGAGTCAGGCGGTCATCGTGTTCAACGTGTCCCTGAAACTGAATCTCAAGGCCGTATCCACACTTCTGCTTGTACTGTGGCTATTTTACCTGAACTGCCAGAAGCTGAGTTACCTGAGATCAGCCCTGCGGACTTACGTATTGATACCTTCCGTTCATCGGGAGCGGGTGGTCAGCACGTTAACACCACAGATTCTGCAATTCGTATTACCCATATTCCAACAGGTATCGTTGTTGAGTGCCAAGATGAACGTTCACAACATAAAAACAAAGCGAAAGCGATGTCTGTGTTAGGTGCGCGTATTCGCCAAGCAGAAATGGATAAACGCCAAGCCGCGGAAGCCTCTGAACGTCGTAACCTGTTGGGTTCTGGTGACCGTTCTGACCGTATTCGTACCTATAATTTCCCTCAAGGCCGAGTGACTGACCACCGTATCAACTTAACGTTATACCGTTTGGATGAAGTGATGGAAGGAAAACTGGATTCACTTATCCAACCTATCATCAATGAATACCAGGCAGACCAACTTTCTGCGTTGTCTGAGCAGGAATAATGCAATATATCGAATGGGTCAAGCAGGCAGCGAATCGGCTGTCTGCAAGTGACAGTGCAAAGCGAGACGCTGAAATTTTACTGGAACATGTCACAGGCCGCAGTCGTACCTATCTTTTTGCTTTTGGTGAAACAGAACTCAAAGCCGAAGAATTCCAACAAGCTGAATTACTTTTACAACGCCGTGAGAAAGGTGAGCCTATCGCCTATATTATCGGTGAACGTGAGTTCTGGTCTCTTCCTCTTTATGTCTCTCCTGCAACACTAATACCTAGGCCAGATACTGAATGCATTATTGAACAAGCATTATCTAGGCTAACAGAGCAAAAAAATCAAATTTTAGATTTAGGCACTGGGACAGGGGCGATTGCATTGGCTTTGGCGTCAGAGATGCAACAAAGTCAGGTTATTGGTGTTGATTTTAACCCTGATGCAGTTGCTTTAGCACAACGAAATCAGCAGCGTTTGAATATTTCAAATGTCAAATTTATACAAAGTAATTGGTTTTCTTCACTATCAATTCAACAATTTGATATGATTATCAGTAATCCACCCTATATTGATGAAAATGATATGCACCTCAGTGAAGGTGATGTGCGATTTGAGCCGTTAACCGCTCTAGTGGCGAAGGATGAAGGCTTAGCTGATTTAATGCATATCATTAAAGAATCTAAAAAGTATCTTAAAAATCAAGGGTGGTTGCTTCTTGAGCATGGCTGGACACAAGGTCTTGCGGTGCGTGATTTATTTAAAGTACATGGGTACACCAAAATTGAGACTTGTCTTGATTATGGTGGAAGAGAGCGAATTTCACTCGGTCAATGGAATGGTTAAGTGGCGTAGCAGTGGGAATGTAATGAAAACCATAGCGAATATAGAGTTTAATCAACTCCCTTTAAGTGAAGGGATCATGACTGTGTCACAATGTATCCGTCATGATTTCCCGCTGATGAAAGTGCAAGCTCAGTTAGATAGCTTAGTATCATCAGCCAAGTCTTGTATCGATTTAACTGCTGATAATGAAACAAAAATTCAGCAATTGACTTCACTTTTCTACCAAGAATGGTCGTTTGGTCCAGCTGAAGGAATTTATTTGTTATCGGATATGCTGTGGTTAGATAAAGTATTGTCATCTAAGCAAGGTACACCAGTGACACTCGGTGCTATCTTCTTGTATGTTGCCGAACGCCTTGGTATTGCGATTTATCCCGCTATTTTTCCTACGCAATTATTATTTATCAGTGAAAGAAATGATGGCAGCCAATGGGTAATTAACCCTGTTAATGGCGAGTCTTTATCATTACACACATTAAATTTATGGCTCAAAGGAACAGTTGATCCTTTTTCTGAATTTTACCATGACCAACTGGATGTAGCAGAAAACAGCGTTGTCATTCGTAAAATTTTTGACACATTAAAAGCGTCATTAATGGAAGAGAAAAAGATGGAATTAGCGTTGCGGGTTTGTGAAACGCTTCTGACTCTTGACCCTGAAGACCCTTACGAAATTCGTGACCGAGGGTTAATTCTGGCACATTTAGACTGTAATCATGTGGCATTGAGCGATCTCAATTATTTTATTGAGCATTGCCCAGAAGACCCTGTTTCTGAAATGATTAAAATACAAATTTATTCGCTGGATAACCATCCGGTCGTATTACATTAATTAACATACAGGCCTATCCCCTGTTTTAATATTTAAGGTAAGAGTATGCAACAGAAAGTAGTCAATATTGGTGATATCAATGTCGCGAACGACTTGCCGTTTGTGTTATTTGGTGGAATGAATGTATTAGAATCCCGCGATATGGCGATGAAAGTGTGTGAGCATTATGTCACGGTGACACAAAAGCTGGGAATTCCTTATGTTTTTAAAGCGTCATTTGATAAAGCAAATCGCTCATCAATTCACTCTTACCGTGGTCCAGGTCTTGAAGAAGGAATGAAAATATTCCAAGAGTTGAAACAAACATTTGGCGTAAAAATCATTACGGATGTTCATGAGCCAGCACAGGCCGCCCCTGTTGCTGAAGTCGTTGATGTTATCCAATTACCTGCGTTCTTAGCACGCCAAACAGATTTAGTTGCGGCAATGGCTAAAACAGATGCAGTAATTAATATTAAAAAACCACAGTTTATCAGTCCAGGGCAAATGGGGAATATCGTCGAGAAATTTATCGAAGGCGGTAATGATAAAATTATTCTTTGCGACCGCGGTGCGAACTTTGGTTATGACAATCTAGTGGTTGATATGCTTGGCTTTAATGTCATGGTCCAAGCATCAAAAGGCTGTCCTGTCATTTTCGACGTAACCCATGCACTGCAATGCCGCGACCCGTTCGGTGCAGCATCTGGTGGCCGTCGTGGCCAAGTTGCTGAGTTGGCAAGAGCTGGAATGGCGGTTGGAATAGCAGGTTTATTCCTTGAAGCGCATCCAGACCCAGACAACGCACGTTGCGATGGCCCATCAGCACTGCCATTAGATAAGCTGGAACCATTCCTGAAACAAATGAAAGCAATTGACGAAGTTGTAAAAAGCTTCCCAGAGTTAGATACAAGTCGCTAAGTTAGGCGGTTTATGCAACTCACTGAAGTCGTTTCTATGTTCGGCGCTGATTTACAGCGCCGATATGGTGAAAAAATCTATAAAATCACCTTACATGGTGGCTTTAATTGCCCGAATCGTGATGGCACCCTTGGGCGAGGAGGCTGCACTTTTTGTAATGTGGCCTCTTTTGCTGATGAAAGTCAGTCATCTCAAACTATTAGTGAACAAATTCACCAACAGATCACCCGAATTTCCCGCGCAAAACGTTATTTAGCTTATTTTCAAGCCTATACCAGCACTTATGCCGAAGTAAGCCTATTAAAACAACTTTATGAAGAAGCCTTACTGCAAGCCGATATTGTTGGTTTATGCGTAGGAACTCGCCCTGACTGTGTCCCTGAATCCGTTTTGTCTTTGTTAGGCCAGTATCAACAGAAAGGCTATGAAATATGGCTTGAGCTAGGTTTACAAAGTGCTCATGATAAAACACTACATCGTATTAATCGTGGCCATGGTTTTGATGCATACCGACAAACAACGCAAAAAGCCCGTAGCCTTGGATTAAAAGTGTGTACGCATTTGATTTGTGGATTACCCGGGGAAAATGGCCAAATGAACATGGAAACACTTGATAAAGTGCTTGAATGCGGAACGGATGGTATCAAATTACATCCGTTACATATTGTTGAAGGCAGTGTGATGGCCAAAAGTTGGCGAGCAGGGCGCTTGGCAACGCTTTCTCTTGATGAATATACCCAAACTGCTGGTGAAATGGTACGTCATACTCCGACTGACATTGTCTACCACCGTATCAGTGCAAGTGCAAGAAAGCCAACTTTGCTCGCCCCGAACTGGTGTGAAAATCATTGGGTGGGAATGAATAATTTATATCAATATTTCTTAAAATGGGGAGGGCAAGGCTCCGCGCTTTGACTTCTTTAATGAGAACAACTATGAAATCAAATTTTTATAAAGCTATTATCGTTTCATCTCTAATTACGTTTTCTTTTCAAGCTGCCGCTCAACTTGATATTACTCCTGAAGATAAACAAAAATTTGTACAAACTCACCAAAAAGCAGTCAAGAAAGATGCCCTTGCTCAGTACCAACTTGCTCAAATGTATTTTTCCGGTTTAGGTGTCCTACAAAATTTTAATAGTGCGCGTTTATGGGCAAATGAAGCGGCAAAAAACGGTAATGCGGATGGTTATGCATTATTGGCGGATATCAATCTATTAAGTGATAGTTACTTTTCGCAGGAATTGGCTGATGCCCGTAGATACGCGACAAAAGCGGTTGAAATGGGCAGTACGCGCGGAAAAATCAGTTTAGCAGAGTCATTGATAAATCCAATTGCAGGCAAAACGGATTATCAACAATCTATAGAACTTCTTAATGAAGTTAATGCGTTAAATAACCCGGATTATTTTATTGCTCCAATTTTACTTGGTGTTATCTATTTAGATGGTAAAGGCGTTGCAAAAGACGAAAAGCAAGCACAGCAATGGTTTGATAAAGCAAATGAGATGACTTATCCAGGCTATGCAGAGTGGATGGCTGCGTTTAGATTTTCTGAAGATAACACAGGAACGGTGACCATCGACCAAGTTAAAGCAAAAAAATTAAGGGAAATAGCCTGCGAAAAAGGAAAAAATGCAGGGAATGAGATGTTTTGTTTTAGTGAGTGATAGCTAAACCGCCATGTGAAATAGCATGGCGGTTTGCTTTGATACCTAAGTTAAGGCGTTGTTGTTGGCTTTTCTGTGTCGATAGAACCCGTCTGTTCGATAGCTTTAACGGCTTCAAGTGCATGATCCATTGAATTATAAAAGCTCAATACGCCTTCAATAGGTGTCACTTTCGCTCTTGCCAAAGTTTTTAATGGCTGGAACGGAATGTCACAAACTAAGACATGGGTATCTTTGCGTACGGCATCTATGAATTTTTCGAAAGCTTCTAAACCACCTGCATCTAAAACCGGCACTGCGTCCCATTGCATAATAATGGTTTCATAACCTGCGCTTTTGACACGCAATTCATCGAAAATACGCTCAGCAGCAGCGAAAAATAACGGGCCATTTATTCTTACGACTAAACGGCTTCGCTCTTCGTCTGTTTCTGCGAGTTGTGTTGAACGGGTCATATTGGCAATACGCCGCATGAACAATAATGACGCGAGAACAATCCCGACAGTGATAGCAATAACCATATCAAATAGAACAGTTAGAGACATACATAGTACTAATACAATAATGTCATCTTTTGGCGCGCGTTTAATCAGGTAAACGACTTTGCCCGCAGCACTCATGTTCCAAGCCACAATCAATAGTAATGCAGACATTGCGGCTAATGGCAGATAAGAGAGCATTGGTGCAAGAACTAATAATGTAAGTATCACCAGTATTGAGTGAATAATCGCAGAAATGGGGGATGTAGCACCTGCACGGACGTTAGCTGCAGAGCGTGCTATTGCAGCGGTTGCTGTGATCCCACCAAAAAAAGGCGCCGCAATGTTCCCCACACCTTGGCCAATAAGTTCACTATTGGAATGGTGCTTGGTTCCTGTCATGTTGTCCAATACTACAGCACATAACAGTGACTCAATTGCGCCAAGTACCGCCATAGAAAATGCTGCAGGCATTAATGCGGTGATCATCGCCCAGTTGATTGGCGCACTTCCGGGGAGTTCCCATGGCAAAATAAACTGCGGTAGGATAGGGGGAATACCATTACCTTCAGTACCATCAGGCAATAAATAGCTAAATTCAGAACCGATAGTCGCGACTTCCATACCAAATAATGAAAGTACCCACATGACGAAAGTCCCGACAATAAGGGCTGGCAAATGGCCGGGAAGTTTTAATTTTAGTTTAGGCCAGAAGATAAGCACCAAAAGGGTTGAAAGACCAATTAGTGTGTCACTGTACTGAAAAGTGGGGAAGGTATTGCCAATAGCAATGAGCTTATCAACATAGTTTTCTGGGACATGCGCCATTTGCAAGCCAAAGAAATCTTTAATTTGCATGGTAGCAATGGTGATAGCAATTCCCGAAGTAAAGCCTAAGGTGACAGAAACGGGTATGTATTCAATAAACTTACCAAAGCGAGCAAACCCCATCGCAAGAAGTATGACACCCGACATCAATGTGGCGACTAATAACCCACTTAACCCAAATTGTTGAGAGACAGGATAGAGGATCACCACAAAAGCCGCTGTGGGGCCTGAAACGCTATAGCGTGACCCACCAGTTACCGCGATGACGATCCCAGCAATCGCGGCAGTATAAAGCCCATATTGAGGCGGAACACCGCTAGCGATAGCCAAAGCCATTGCGAGGGGGATAGCGATAATACCCACGGTAATACCCGCGATTAAATCCTTAATAAAGCGGGTAGCCGTATATTTTTCTTTCCAACAAGAATCTATTAGCGCACTAAAAGGGCGCAACCTATTAATTTTTTTTGTACTCATTATACCCTACCAAATAACAGGGTGAAAAATAAACGAAAGATGTACCTATAAGGATACGCTCAGCAATCTAAAAAAAATCTGTTATGTATCAATGAATCTGCAATTATCATAACGTTTTCAGTAACAAAAGTAAAAAACCGTTATATTATAAAGAAAAATAGTTAGAGTACATTTTATATGGCTATTTTTCTTTTTTAGACTGTATATGTGAATGATGTAATCGTAATTTTATTTTTTAAGTAGTAATTATAAATCATTATAAATAAATAATTAGTCAACACGTATAATGGCTAGATTGTTATGATTGCTACCAATAATCCTATCCATTGCAGTAGTACTAGCCCAAGAGCACGTATGAGAAGACGTTTAGTCCCAGACCACCTTTGCTGCATCGTACAATGTTTAATTTTGCTTGGAAATAAAAAATTTAAAGCGTTATCAAAATGTTCTGTTTCATTATGTGTGTAGATAATTTTAAAGAAATGGTTATCTAGCCATAGGCGATATATATAATATTGGCAAATTATAAATATAATTACATTGACGAATAAAATATATTTAGGGTAATTAGAATCCAAAAATAAACTTAATTGGCAAAATAATGCTAATACAGACCCTACAGCGAAATAACGCCAACTATGAGTCAAAATAGTGATGACTTCACCTTGTTGTTTATTCATCAATATATTCATTTTTTCACTCGGTTTAGGTGGTAATGGGTATACCAATAATTCAGCTGCTCTATCGTTGCTGTATTTAAAATCACTTGTGGGCGAGTTTGCTCAACTAATGCTACGGCCCCTTCTATATTTTTAGCATCACCATGATGTACCAGCCATGCAACAGCCACAGTCGCACTTCGTGAGTAACCTAATTTGCAATGAATATATACCGCACCGTGTTTTACCAACTCATCCATAGTATGGACTGACTTTTCGATATCTTCCGCGCTTAGAGGTAACAAATCAATTTGCGGTTGGCTACAATATTTCAGCCCTTTACTGTAAGAATTGCGAGGCCATTCGCAAGTCATATCTAAAACAGCTTGAGTTTGCAAAGCGTAAAGCGGGCGCCCTCCCAAAACAATATGTTTACTGACAATACTGGGTTGTGCGCAGTGCTTAGCGAAGTAATGATAGGTTCCCCAAGCAATCAGTCGGTATGGCAGTAATAAAATAGCAGCTGAAGGGGAAATATTACCTTCCGGTGTTTTTTGGAAAACGCTGGCTCCGGCTCCTAAGTAGCCAAGGGTAATAAAAAAGAGGGCAATAGCAGGCCATAATAGTAACCAAGCGAACCCTTGGAAGGTAAAAGCAAGAATAAAACAAGCAAGAGAACTGGTTCCATAGTTTTTACTCATTTTAAAACTGCGAGGAGAACCTGTGTAATGCCATTGCCAATGGGTTTGTATAGGAAGTAAATAGCTAATTAATAGGCCAACGACAAAGCCAGTGATGACATCAATAAAGTGGTGTTGCCATGTGGTTAGAACTGAAATTAAAATTAAAACAGACCAACTATGAAGCAACCAGCGCCATTTTGTTGGTGTATGTGCTCGAAAACGTAACCATAGGATCCACAATAAAATAATATGTAATGAAGGGGCTTGGTTAAAGGGGAGATCAAATAGCTCTAGGCTGTTAAACATCCAGCCAAATAGGCCATCAGTGCTTGGTCGAGGGAAACTAAACTTTAGTGGAAATAGCAAAAAACCAATACAAGCAACAAGAGAAGCCGTGATCAGCCGTAAGCCGTGGATGGTTTGTTCTTTACAGGTCGTGCAAATAAATAATGATAACCCATAGAATAAGTCAATGCTCCAATAGGGAATGATAGTCCAAGGAAGAAATGGGATATGTGTTTCCCAAGAAAAAACGATAGAGGGAACCTGGTCTAACGTTGCGGTATAGGTATTGACTTGGCCATAAGTTAAGAAGAAAAAAGGTGCTAGAAAAACTAACCATAGCAAACCAGACAGTATTATTTTGCGTCGAGGTACAACCTGTTGAGGTTCGCGGGTTGCAGTTATCATCCTTTATCCTATTCCTTAAATGTCAACGAACTGGTGGTGATATTAGTAAATGATTGGGAAAACAAATAACGCTAAGCAGCATAGGTGCTTTGCTAACAATAAACAACGGCTATCATCTAAAGTTGATGTTAGTGATTGATGTCAATAATGTGTCATCAATCACTCTGGAGGAATAAATAGATTAACGCCGTCTAGCTATAGATACGCTGAATATGCCCCAGTTATCAATAGATTGGTTTAGTTTTTCAAAGCCCGCTTCTTCAACTAAAGCATCCATTTCGCCTTGGCTACGGCAACGCATAACCCATGCTTGCCCACCTTGGTGGCTAGGGAGTACCCGGGCAATCATTTCAACTTGAGGGTGCCATGGTTGACAGGTATAAATTAATAGCCCGCCAGATGGAATTGCCCGAGAAAGCCCATTTAATGAAGCCTTTATCATTTCATTATTGGGGAACAGCTCATACAAACCACTGACGATGCCAATTGTTGGCGATGGTGAAACCGCAGCTAGATCATCGGCATCAAAAGCATTACCTTCAGTAAATTGGATTTTGTCTTCAAGGTAACGTTCTTTTATATGTAATCGCCCTTGCTCAACATTGATAGGGCTATAGTCTCTTAGCAGGACGGACTCGACTTTTCCATAGTCATTAATCGCATCAAAAATATAACGACCTTGGCCTGCGGCAATATCCATAATTCGCACGGGAGTCCCTTTCTCTGTTAGGTCACGAATAGCCTGCCGAATGATGTTTTCAATATTGACTTTGCGTTGGCGTATTCCTTGCCAGCCAATACTGTTGAGATATTGCCTATCAATCACACGGCCAAACAAGCCTTTCCCCTGCGCTTTATCGCGATATACGTAATCAAGGGTCGAACCTGAATCAAACCCTTTATCATAACCAATACGAATACCTTCAGAAGCTTTGCCAAGTGTGCTCATTGATTTGCTCATAATTTTATAAGCAAGGTTTTTGGGGCACCATTTAGGTAATGGAGTCATGAGTGAACGATATTTTTCAGCGCTGACACTCCACGTATCTTCATATTGATAATTATGTTGGTAGCGCGGTAAGGCGAATAATTTGCCAATAAACTCACGGATTTTCTCAAGTGGGATATGGCGTTCTTTTTCACCTAAAGTGTCATGATAAAAACCGGGTAATATATGCTTTTCTTTTATTGGGGTGTTTAATTTTTCAAAAAACTGATGTTGAGGCCGGTGGTGAACAACGTGGTCGCTACCCGAAATAAATAGTTGAGTGGGCAAAGTAATTGCACCCGCATCAGCAACGATGCGATCAGCCGTTTTATACAGCTCAAGTAAAATATTGACGGCAATAGGGCGAGTGATCAATGGGTCGCGATTAAACGAATCAATTCGTTGTGCATCGTGAGTGAGAAATTTAGCTTTAACATACGAATTTACATAGAACAAGCCTCGAGCCTTTTGCATTAAAGCAAGCCCTGTTCGGGCAAATGGAACATACAATTTAACTTTAAATGCAGGGGAGGCGAGTACCATCCCTCGAATTTTGGGGGCGTAGTCATGAACCCAAGCGGAGACAAGAACGGCACCAACACTTTGCCCAATGACAATGATATTTTCTAACGGAATATTATATTCAGCGGAAATGTAACGCACAAACTCATCGACATCATTGATGGATGTGCTTAGTGAAGGGCTATAACCTCGAGGGCCATCATTTCTACCATGGCCACGGGCATCCCATGCAAACATAGCATAGTCAGGTAAATTGAGTTCATCGACTAAATGGGCGACTCGGCCGGAATGTTCATGGCCTCGATGAAATAAAATAATCGCTTTGTTGGTCGGCGTTTCTGTTGGCCAATGTCGATAAAAAAGAGAAGTATGGTCACTGGTGGTAAATTGGGACTCAATAACGGGACGTTGCGTCAGATAATCTGTCTGAACGTTCATAATTCTTCCTTAATTATTATTCGCAGGTGTAGATAATTCACAAAGAGCACGGCGAATACGGTTATAGCAAGTATAAAACAGCAACAAAGTTAAAAGGATAAACAGATAATTTACCCAACTAGAAAAGATAATCTGTGGAAAAATGCTAACGAGCAGTCCTAGCGTACCAAAAATAAAGGCTCGGTCACTTTTACCAATAGGGCCGTCATAACGCCGAGATGCACCAATTGATTGAGCGATAACGCCAATAAACTCAGTGAGTAGCGCAAGAAATAGAATTAATAAAATAAGCCAAAATGCTTGAGGGAAAATAACGGCAAATGGTAAGTAGAGTGCGACATCTGAAATGACATCACCAAGCTCATTTAATATTGCACCCAGATCGCTTTTCTGGTTGTGTTCTCTTGCTAACATGCCATCAATCGCATTGAGTGCCATACGAATAAACAGAACGAAAGGTAATAAAATAAACAGGTGCGGATTTGGAATGAACAGTAATAGCATTCCGCTGATCACGGATAAAAGTAAAGCCGCCAAGGTGACTTGGTTGGCGGTAACTCCCACACTAAATAACTTATGAACAATTGGACGAAGCAGATCTTGAAATTTAGGTTTCAGATCGTAAATGGTCATTGAGTGTTCCTTTCTCGTCACTGCACAATGATGCAGCTTTGGGATATATCAATACCCGATTGATTGATGTCTGCAATAAGAGCTATCTTAAGTTAGAAAATAACCAAGGAATATAGCCGTGTAATTTTAGTAAAAAAATTATTCTAACTATTTGAATAATTAACTAAAAACATTTAATGAAATTAAATGGAATGGATTTATTCACGTTGAGGAAAACAGATTAACAATATGATACCCGATCACGTCAATATCTTTTGTTTATCGATTTTTGAACGCATTCGTTTAAATTGGCTGGGTGTCATTGTGGTCATTTCTTTGAATTTACGGCAAAAAGCGCTGTGATCAGCGTAGGCACATTTACTGGAAATCTCAGTGATTGAAAAATAATCTTCGAGCAGTTCAATAGCATGTTCAAGCCGCATTTTTTGAATATATTGCTGAGGGGTTATCAAAAAAATAGCTTTAAACTGGCGGTTTAATTGGGAAAGGGATAGGCCAGATATTTCAGCAAGAGTTGTCATTTTTATAGCGGTATCAAAATGTTCACTAATATGGCGTTCAACACGGCTAAGCTGGTTGTTCAGCTTAGGACTGACAGATTTTACATCTTGTAAATCCACTGAAATTCCTGCAACCCCAATAACCTGGTTACGTGTATTAAAAATAGGAACCTTAGTCGTTAAGCACCATCCCAACAAACCCGCTTTATACAGGTGAAGCTCTAGTTTATTAATGACGCTAATTTTCTTTTCCATCACTAAATAGTCCTGAGAACTATAGCTTTGGCCGAGTTCCGAATGAAAAATATCCTCAGCGCCTTTACCAACGAGATGATTAACACTGTCGATTTTACAACGAGTAGCTAGATTATCATTAGCCAATAAATACTTTGCATTATGGTCTTTTATAAAAAAAGTCACATTAGGCAAGGTATTAATTAGAGGCATAATTAAACCTAAATGATTTAATAAAACGTCAATATTATCAACGGGAAACAGCATATTTTCCTGACTAATCAATAGCAATTTATTTAGATTGATCATGCTGCGCTCCGAAATATTAAATTAATCTTACTAATTCTGTTAAATATTTTGAGATTGTGCAGAAAACCGCATAAGTTTGTTAGAAAGATATCAAGAGTTGTTAACAAAAATCAAGCATTCTATTAACAATGATAATAAATAGGATGCTAGCTGATGCAATCTCAATATACCAAAATTGAAGTTATCGATTCCCATACCGCAGGCGAGCCAACTCGGCTAGTCATTGATGGATTCCCTGATTTAGGGCAACAAAGCATGGCATCGAGATTGGAGCAATTACGCAAGCAACATGATGTATGGCGTAAAACCACCATTTTAGAGCCACGTGGCAATGACATTCTTGTTGGCGCATTACTCTGCAAACCACAAAACCCAGCGGCAACAGCAGGTGTGATTTTTTTTAACAATCAAGGTTATCTGGGAATGTGTGGCCACGGCACTATCGGTTTAGTGGCTTCGTTGCATTTTCTCGGTCATATCACTTATGGCAAACATCTTATTGAAACTCCGGTAGGAGATGTGACGGCGCAACTACACCAAGATGGTAGCGTGAGCATTCAGAATGTTTATTCATATCGTTATCGCAAAGCGGTACAAGTTAATGTTCCAGACCTCGGCCCCATTACTGGGGATATTGCTTGGGGCGGAAATTGGTTTTTTCTTGTTGAACAGTCACCAGTCGCCATTGATTACCAAAATATTAAATTACTGACAGAAGTCAGCTTAAAGATTAAACAAGCCTTAGCTGATCAAGGTATCTACGGTAAAGATGACCAAGAAATTGACCATATCGAATTATTCGGTTCACACCCCAATGCTAATAGCCAAAGTTTTGTTTTGTGCCCTGGTGGCGCTTATGACCGCTCGCCTTGTGGAACAGGGACTAGCGCCAAACTTGCCTGCTTAGCGGCAGATAAAAAGCTGGCAGCTGGTGAAATTTGGCATCAAGCCAGTGTTATTGGTAGCCAATTTCAAGCCAGTTTTCAGCAGGCAGATGAAAACGGCATTATTCCTACTATTCGCGGACATGCCTATATCAGTGGGAAAAATACCTTATTGATAGATGAACAAGACCCATTTCGGTTTGGAATTTCGGTGGCATAGGGGAATGAAATGGAACGCAAATATCCAGTGATTGTAGTGGGTGGCGGTATTATTGGCCTGAGTATTGCGCTGACAGTTCAAGCTAATGGGTCAAACGTATTGTTGCTTGATAAACATGAAATTGGCCAAGGCGCCTCATTTGGCAACGCAGGGCATATTGCGACAGAACAAGTTTTTCCGATTGCTGACCCGAGTGTCTTAAAATCACTTCCAAAAATGCTACTTGACCCATTAGGGCCTTTGCGTTTGGATTGGCGTTATCTATTACCCTTAACCCCTTGGTTAATAAAATTATTGGGTAATATGCGCCATAAGCCTTTTACCCATATTCATCACACTTTGACGACATTAAATAGTGCCGCTTTTGATTCATGGCAAGCATTTATTCAAAAATGGCAATTAAGTGACCTTGTCAAAATGAAGGGGTCACTGTTGGTGGCTGAGAAAAAAGAAACTCTCGATAAATTAAGTCAGCACAGTGAGTACCTACAAAGTATTGGTGTGACAAATCAATTGATTGGTCAAGATGCGCTACTCACACGCGAACCTGCTTTATCTGAAAGCCAAATTGGGGGCATTTTTTATCCAGATACAGGCCATGTTGTGGATTTATGTGCATTACACCAAAAGTTGACCGAGGCGTTTTTACAAGCGGGTGGGCAAGTATTAACCCACTGTGAAGTAACAGAAATTATATCAACATCGAATCAACAAGCAGTATTGACAACGACCCAAGGGCAGTTCACAGGACAAAAAATTGTTATTGCAGGTGGCGCATTCTCTAAATCATTAGTCAAAATGGTCAGCCGCATCAAAGTGCCACTTGAAACAGAGCGTGGTTATCACTTGATGTTGCCGAATGAATTAGGCCGTTTATCAATACCAGTATCAAGTATGGATAGGCGTTTTATTATGACGCCAATGTCTCAAGGTCTACGCCTTGCAGGAACCGTGGAATACGCAGGACTAAAGCGCCCCGCAAATATGCAGCGTGCTCAACATTTTCTTCCGTTAGCACAACCAATGCTCAAAGAAGCATTAAATAGCCAACAATCGACATCATGGATGGGGTTTCGCCCATCCACATCAGACTCATTGCCAGTTTTAGACCACAAAGGCCCCTATATTTTTGCATTTGGTCACCAACACTTGGGGTTAACCCAAGCGGCGATCACCGCAGATATTGTAAATAGTTTTATACATCAGCAGCCGACAAGTATCGACTGTACCCCTTTTTCCATTGAACGATTTCTTTAATTTTGAGGAGAATTCAAATGAATTTCCATGGCATTCTTGTTCCTTTAGTGACCCCGTTTCATGATGATTTAACACTAAATGTCAGTGCACTTGCTGAATTAACTGAAAAACTTATTGAGCAAGGTGTTACTGGTTTAGTAGTTTGTGGGACAACAGGGGAATATTACGCATTAAATGAAGATGAGCGTAAAACCGTGCTATCTACCGTTTGCAAGATTGCAAAAGGGCGAGTGACATTAATTGCGGGCATTAACGACTTATCAACCGAGGGGGCAATCGCACGCGCGAAACAAGCTCAAGAGCTCGGTTATGAAGGGTTAATGTTATCGCCTCCGCCGTATAGTCTGCCGGACCAGCAAGGGGTGTATGCCCACTATGAAAAAGTCGCAAAATCAACACCATTACCCATTATTATGTACAATTTTCCCGCTCGGATTGGTATTGAAATCGACATTGAAACGGTCATTAAGTTAGCTGAAATTGACAATGTTGTCGCCATCAAAGAAAGCAGCGGTAGCTTTAGCCGAGCACTGCATCTATTACAAACACCATTCAAAAATTTTGAGGTCATTTGTGGTTGTGATGACCAACCTGTGGATTTCTTCTTTTGGGGTTCGAAAAGTTGGATAGCGGGTGCGGGGAACGTATTCCCCGCAGAGCAAGTTGCTATTTTTAATGCAGCGCAGGCGGGTGACTGGCAACAAGCGAAGCAAATTATGACTGAAATCTATCCTGCAATTTACTCAATGGAGTCAGGGAACTATAACCAAAAAGCCAAGGCGGGTTGCTTGAATGGAACGTTCAATGTTGGCCCGGTTCGTTTGCCTCTGTCAAATCTAGCGTCTCAAGAACGCGATGAATTCATTAAATTAATTAAACGCTAGGGGGAAATATGACCATGACCCAACAGCAGGTGTTTGAACGTGCAAAACAAGGGAAACTGTGGGCGGGCAATTTAATTGCAGGGCACCCAGAACAGCAAAATAAATTAGAAAACCGTACCCCAATCGATAATAGCGTTATTGGTTTTATTGCTGACGGTGATGCGAACGATATTAATGCCGCGGTACAGGTAGCGCGTAACACATTTAATCAAGGTGAATGGCGCGGGTTATCGCCTCAAGAACGTAAAGTTGTCATGCTTAAATGGGCTCATCTCATTGAAAAACACAGTGAAGAACTTGCTGCGCTAGATTGTATTGATGCAGGTAAGCCTATCACTGAATGCTTAAATACGGATTTACCCGCAACGATTGACACCTTTTATTGGTATGCCGAAGCGATTGACAAACTGTTTGGTAAAATTGCACCAACAAGCCATCAAGAATTGGGGTTGATAGTGCATGAGCCTATTGGCGTGGTTGGTGCAGTGTTGCCGTGGAATTTCCCTGCTCAGATGTTTGCATGGAAAGTGGCACCCGCTCTCGCGGTAGGCAACTCGGTGATTGTGAAACCTGCCGAATTAACCTCATTAAGTGCTTATCGTATGGTGGAACTGGCCTATGAGGCAGGAGTCCCTAAAGGCGCATTAAGTCTAGTCTGTGGGTTAGGTGAAAAAGTCGGGGAAGCTCTTGGCCGCCATCATGATGTGGATGTTGTGTCATTCACCGGTTCAACAGAGGTAGGGCGTTTATTCTTAAAATATTCAGCAGAAAGTAACTTAAAAGAAATTGTACTCGAATGTGGGGGAAAAAGCCCTCAAGTGGTGTTTGAAGATGCCAATATTGAGGCGGCAATTCCGCATATTATGGCGGCTGCCTTTTGGAATATGAGTGAAAATTGCAGCTGCGGTTCTCGCTTAATTGTGCATGAAAGCATCAAAAAAACACTATTAGAGAAACTTGCCGTCGCCGTTAAAGAATGGAAAGTCGGCGACCCAAGGCATGCGGATATTTCAATTGGGCCAATGGTCGAACAAGCTCACTTTGAAAAAGTGAAATCATTTTTAGATTCCACATTAAAAGAGGGCGGAAAACTCATTGCTGGTGGGAAGGTCCATCATGAATTGGGGGCTGGATGGTATATCGAACCGACAATTTTTGATGAAGTCACTCCTGAAATGTCACTATTTAAGCATGAAGTTTTTGGCCCTATTTTAGCCGTTACGTCTTTTAAAACTGATGATGAAGCGGTTGCTTTGGCCAATAACACTCAATATGGTTTAGCGGCTTCATTTTATAGCCAAAATATTCACCGAGCCATGCAAATTGCACAGCGCATTAATGCAGGCACCGTTTCAGTCAATGGTTTTAGTGAAGGCAATATTACAACGCCGTTTGGTGGCTTTCGTCAATCAGGCTTTGGCGGTAAAGACAACGGTTTAGAGGCATTTGAACAATACACTCAAACCAAGGTTATCTGGTTTATTCATCAATAAAAACGTTGACCTGAGTACCTTATTGGACTCAGGTTTTTTTTACCCTGCAAATACAAATAAACAATTACAATAACGAAGGAGTACAAAATGGAAGCCATCGTTAATACAATCGTTGGTTACATCTGGGGTAATGCATTAGTGGTGTTATCGCTAGGTGTTGGGCTCTATTTTACATTAGCGACTCGCGGTGTACAGTTTCGCTATCTCATTAAAATGGTATGTTTGTTAAAGGAAAATAAAGCGTCAAAAGAAGGAATTTCCTCCTTCCAAGCATTCTGTTTAGCATTATCAGGGCGTGTAGGGGTAGGTAATATTGCGGGGGTGGCGACAGCCATTGCCGCAGGCGGCCCCGGTGCAATCTTCTGGATGGTTGTCATGGGGCTATTGGGGGGAGCAAGCGCATTTATCGAATCCACACTTGCTCAAGTATACAAACAGCGCTCTGATGGCCAATACCGCGGAGGCTCCCCTTACTATATCGAGAAAGGGTTAAAACTGAAACCATTTGCCATTATAGTGGCTGCGGTTATTTGCCTATCTTATGGAGTACTGGTTCCGGGTATTCAAGCCAATACCATTGCTGATTCCTTTCAAACTGCATTTAACTTACCCCCAATTGCGACAGGCGGCATTGTGACAGTGCTGATGGCATGGTTAATCTTTGGTGGTGTAAAACGTATTGCGAGTGCAGCAGACAAGATCGTGCCAATTATGGCATTGGCATATATCGTCATGATGGTGATCATCTTGGGTAGCCATTACGAACAAGTGCCGGGTATGTTCAGTTTAATTTTCCGTAGTGCGATGGGAATGGACGCTGTATTCGGTGGTATTGTTGGTACGGCTGTCTCATGGGGTGTGCGCCGTGCCGTTTTTTCCAACGTGGCAGGTGCGGGTGAAGCCACATTTAGTTCTGCGGCGGCCGAGGTAAGCCACCCTGTAAAACAAGGGTTAATTCAAGCGTTTTCTATTTATATCGATACTGTCGTTGTGTGTACAGCATCAGGTTTGATGATCCTTGTCACCAATATGTATAACGTTTTTCCAGATGGTTCGGCGACTGCCTTAGTCGAATATGTTCCCGGGGTTGCCGCGGGGACCGCATGGACACAAATGGCGGTATCAACAGTCTTTACTTCTGCAGGGTCGGGATTTGTCTCAATCGCCGTATTTTTATTCGCTTTCACAACCTTGATGGCCTATTACTATATTGCAGAAACCACGATTGTTTATCTCGATAGAAAATTGCGTTACCCTATTTTGAAATTGATACTTAAGTTTGTATTTCTGATTATTGTTTTTATGGGAAGCGTCCAGTCAGTTAGCTTAATGTGGAGCCTTGGCGATATTGGGTTCGGTAGTATGAGTTACCTTAATCTTATTGCCATAGTCTTCCTGTCAAAACCTGCATTACGAGCACTGCGTGACTTTGAGCGGCAGGAAAAACTAGGCGTTGATCCGGTGTTTGACCCCAAAGTCGCTGGGATAGAAAATGCAGAACTCTGGGAAGATATAAGCCGCGAATATCACGAACAAGGAATTGGTATAGAACCGAAAGAGAAAAAAAATCAAGGGATGGCATATCAAGAAGAAGAGAGGAAAAACTAGAAGAAAAATGGCGGTGAGGGAGGGATTCGAACCCTCGATACGTTGCCGTATACACACTTTCCAGGCGTGCTCCTTCAGCCTCTCGGACACCTCACCGTTTTTCTAAATCTGTTGTGGAGTAGGGAATAAAAACCTGCTCTGCAACGGGGCGCTACTATAGGGAAAATAGCGTCTAACGTCAACTCCCTATTTATCCTTTTTCCGACTTTTGTTGCTGTTTAGCTAAATAAAAAACAATTTGATTATTATCTAATCTTAAATGTTATCAGCTAAGGTAAATAATACGTTTAATGTTAATTTGAAACGGCAAGTCGTGAAGATAAAAAGCGTTAGCTAGTTAACAAAATTCTGATTGAATACAGTGTATCGGCTTGATTAACTTGAAAAGAAATGCCATTCGGCACACTCTGTTAGAAACTAAAGAGGAGTTGCCATGAATATTTTATTTTACCATCCATTTTTTGATTCAAAACAGTGGATTGAGGGCATGAAAGCGCGATTACCCCAAGTGAATATTCGCCAATGGGAAAAAGGGGATAACCAAAGTGCAGATTACGCTATGGTTTGGTTACCGCCTTATGAATGTCTCGCTGGTCGCAGTGATTTAAAAGGTATTTTCGCGTTAGGTGCGGGTGTGGATGCTATTTTAAAGCAAGAACAAGACAAACCTGGGACCTTACCGGCAGGCGTTCCTGTAATGCGTTTGGAAGACACTGGAATGGCGATTCAAATGGAAGAATACGCTTGTGCAAAAGTGTTAAGCTACTTTCGTCGTATGGATGAGTACCGCCAATTACAATCACAGCGACAATGGAAGCAATTACCAGCCTACCAACACGAAGACTTTGTCATTGGTGTTATGGGAGCAGGGGCATTAGGGCAAGCGGTTGCAAAACGCTTAGTCAGCTTTGGTTTTCATGTAAGAACATGGAGTCGCTCTGAAAAACAACTTGATAACGTAAAAAGCTATTTTGGTAATGACCAATTAGCTAGCTTTCTTTCTGGAACCCGTGTGATTATTAATCTTCTGCCAAGCACGCCAGAAACGGTGGGAATTTTAAACCAGCAACTATTTAGCCAATTAGAGCAAGGGGCATATGTTATCAACCTTGCACGTGGTGCTCATCTGATTGAGCAAGATTTGCTTTTAGCGCTTGAATCAGGGCAAGTTGCAGGTGCTGCGCTTGATGTTTTTGCGAGTGAACCGTTATCGCAAATGCACCCGTTCTGGACGCATCCACGCATCGCTATCACGCCCCATGTTGCCGCCTTTACAAAACCGAAAGAAGCCATGGATATGATTGTCAGTAATATCCAGCGCATCGAAGCTGGCCAAGCTCCTATTGGTGTGGTTGATATGCAACGCGGTTATTAGTCACTTCTTTGTTGCGAGTGGTCTTTATGAACACTCGCAATCATCACCCCTAATATCTTTCCTATTTTTTCGATATACTGAAAGTAACTGCTTCGGTCACGAGGTGTGACTACTGAATCTGAAAAATAGGATAATATATGAACGAATTTTCAATCGTCTGCCGTATTTTGGGGACACTATTTCAACGTAGTCCCTCTGATAGCCTCGTAAAGCCGCTTATTGATATGATTGCTCAAGATAAATTAAAAGGATCATGGCCATTGGAGCAAGATGAATTATGGTCGCGCATGGCAAAAGATCTCGATATCAATGCGGTTAATGCGGATTACCAAGCCCTGTTTGTAGGTGAATCCCCAGCAGTTTCAATGCTAGCGAATGATTACGATTCTGAAATTACAGAAGCAGAAGTTCGCGAATTTTTAACTGTGAGAGGAATGTCCCTGACGAATGCACCTGCGGATGCTTTTGGTGCGTTACTACTCGCGGCTTCTTGGTTGGAAGACCAAGCGGCAGAAGATGAAACAGCCGCCCAAGAAGAATTATTTGATAGCTATATTCTTAGCTGGTATGGCAGCTTTTTAGGTAAAGTTGAAGCGCATGCTACAACCACGTTCTATCGTACTTTAGCTCAAATTACGCGTGATGCAGTTATTGCTCTGCGTGATGAGCTTGACTCAGAAACCGAATAGCTGTGACGCCGTCACTTTTTTATGATGATGTTACTTATGTTTTAGTCAGCGGTATTGATTAATAATTTTGTTTGAAGATTGAATAAGTTAGAAAGGCAACAGACTTTTTGTTGCCTTTCATGCTTTTATCAATCGAAATAATTTATGGTTAAAATTAATCAACTAATGGAATGACCAGTTTGCCCGGTTTGATTTCAAGACCTTTAGCGAGTTTCTTCGCAGTTGCTTCAGCAGCACCATTATCTGGATTTAACACATAAACAGGCTGAGTTTCAAAGAAAGTTTCAAGGGAACTATTTAAGTAAGGAATAACAGCTGACATTGCCGTATCCATATTTTCGGGTGTTACCTTGTAACTGCTAATATTTAACTCTTTTAAGTAAATTGAGCCGGTTTTGGCGTCAAAATAAGGACGAGCAGTGAGGGTCAGGTTAATTTGTGCTTCTGCTTTACCAATCAGCGAGTCTAATTTAACGCTTGCATCCCCTGTCAACGCGACTTTTCCAGGCTCACTGCGGCCGATTTCTGATTTTAAATTAGCGAGTTGAATATCCGCATCAGCAAAGCCAGTAATGCCGACCTTGTGGTCATATTTTACTTTATTAGCAAGATAATCATTAATTTGTGATTCACTAATACTAAACTCAGATAATTGACTACAACCCGATAAGAGAGTGAGAAAGCCCACCATAGCGGCGATTATAAACTTCTTCATAAAGACTCCTTTTACAGTAATACCGCTAGTTTAGCGCATTACTGCCCACTCAACATGACTGTTTCAATTTTTTTACGGTTAAATTGCTTATGCAGTGCCCATAAAGTGATAAAACCGATGATCCCTAATAAGAACCAAGGTAATTGTGGCATATTCCATTGGTGGCCAATATCGTACATCCAGCCGCCACCGGTGTAACCGACAGCTCCGCCTAAAGCAAGGCCTAAGCGGCTAAAGCCCATATAGCTCCCTCTGGCTCTTGGGTCAGCAAGTGATGCGCTTAGTGTTTCTCTAGCGGGGTCGGCAGTCACAGTACCTAAATAAAATAGGCAAATAAGGGCAAATAGCGTGTTGAGTGAGGTTGTCATGCCAATTGGAAACATGCTGAGACTCATTAAAAATAGCCCGGCCATGAGCCGTTGCTCAAGGCGAAAATGTTTTTCGCTCCAACGAGCAATAGGGTAAAGCAATGTTAAGGATATCGCTGCTTCAATCGCATACATCCATTTGACGGCAGTTGGCGTCCCTGCTAACTCATTGACAACAATAGGAAACATAAGCATCACTTGTACTGACAACATAAAATAGCCAGCTAAAGTGACTACATAAGTCACAAAGCGTTTGTCTTTTAGTACGCGGCCCATACCTTCTTTAATAGGGGTTCTGATGGTTGATATTCGATAAGCAGGTAACAACCAAGCATTACAGATAGCAGCAATAATAAAAACAGCAGCGCCAACCCAGCAGACATAATGGAAGTCATATTGTAATAACCAACTACCAATCAACGCGCCAATAACGGCTCCAGCACTGTCTTGCATTAAGAGTAAAGAATAAAAACGGCCGCGTTCATAAGGGCGAGTTAATTTAATAACTAATGCGGTTCGTGGGGGATCAAACAAGGTTCCACCCAGTGCAGAAAGGACGCAAGATAACCATAAAACCCAAGGGTCATGGGCCACTGCCATCACTGCAAAACCACTGGCACGTAATAGCATTCCAATAACAATCATGGGTTTCGCACCAAACCGGTCAGCGATAGCACCGCCAAAGATACCTAAACCCTGTTGAACAAACTGACGAAGCCCTAAGGCAAAACCCACCACCACGGCGGCCCAACCCAGTTGATCAACAAAACGAATGGAAATAAGCGGAAAAACAACAAAAAAGCCGAGGACAACCAACATGTTGTCAAGCAAAAGGAAATACTTACCAAGGCTTCTTGCCCGTGACACCTGCGCCATGAGACACCATCAGAAAAATAGCAAAGAGGGAATGATGCTTAAAATTAGTTATTAATAATATCAGTATATTGAGGTTTGATAGATGATATTTTTTTATCGATAAATATTCGTCATACTTCACTCTGTGACGGTGTTGACTGCGTTCGGCTCCTTGGGTCACATACTTGAGTATGCTCCCCAAGCTATCCTCTCTGGTCGCCTAGTCACAGAGCGAATTATTTAGAATATTGATAGGGGGCCATACTTCACTTTGTGACGGTGTTGACTGCGTTTGGCTCCTTGGGTCACATACTTGAGTATGCTTCACAATGAAGGCATCTAGTGATGTATTCATATTTTAATTTATGTAACATATTTTTCGTGAATGAATTGTAAGCTACACTTTAACGTTCTAAGTTATTGGCTTGGAACTAAAGAAAATATCTGGCTTTTTATTAATTAAGGGTTAACGATGTTTGGTTATCGTTCAAATGTACCGAAAGTGCGTCTTGTCACTGATAGAATGGTTATTCGTTTGACTTACGAACGTGATAATTATCGACTAGCTGATTATTACAGTCTGAACAAAGACTTTTTAATTCCGTGGGAACCCATCAGGGACAACTCTCATTACCAGCCCGCTGGCTGGCATAATCGGTTACAAGTCATGAATGAAATGCATCGAGAAGGAAGTGCTTTCCATTTCTTACTATTAGATAAAGAAGAAAACGAAGTTATGGGGGTAGCGAACTTTAGTAATGTATTGCGCGGCTCATTTTATGCCTGTTACTTAGGCTATTCACTAGGTGAAAAATGGCAAGGACAAGGTCTAATGTATGAAGCGCTAACCCAAGCGATTCGTTATATGCAACAACACCAAAAAATGCACCGAATTATGGCAAATTATATGCCTCATAATATGCGTAGTGGTCATTTATTGACTAAGCTTGGCTTTGAACGTGAAGGCTATGCAAAGCAATACTTACAAATTAATGGTGAGTGGCGTGACCATGTATTGACGGCATTGACAGATAACACTTGGGCGCTGAATAAAGCCTAAATTCCTAATTTACTTTTCAATCGTAGTCAGTTGCAGCGCTCGCTGTTAAACTGATGCGATTGTATTCTTTTAGTCTATCAATCATGAATTTATTAAAATCGTTGGCGGCAGTAAGCTCCATGACCATGATGTCTCGTGTGCTTGGGTTTATTCGCGACGCCATTATCGCTCGAGTTTTTGGTGCAGGAGCCGCGGCGGACGCCTTTTTTGTCGCATTTAAGCTACCGAATCTTTTACGTCGAATTTTTGCCGAAGGTGCATTTTCACAAGCTTTTGTCCCAATATTGGCGGAATACAAAAATCAGCAGGGAGAAGAGGCCACTCGTACATTTGTCGCTTATATTGCTGGGATGCTAACCCTTGCTTTGGCGATTGTAACTATCCTTGGTATGATTGCTGCCCCTTGGATCATTTATGTCACCGCACCTGGATTTACTGACGATGCTGACAAATTTGCGCTGACGACAGATCTTTTACGAGTCACATTCCCTTATATTTTTCTGATCTCTCTGGCCTCTCTCGCTGGGGCTATCCTGAATACTTGGAACCGTTTCTCAGTCCCTGCATTCGCGCCAACATTGCTCAATGTCAGTATGATCATTTTTGCTGCTTTTGCAGCCCCATACTTTAACCCACCCATAATGTCATTAGCATGGGCAGTGCTGGTTGGCGGTGTTTTGCAACTGGTCTATCAGCTACCACACCTTAAAAAGGTGGGCATGTTAGTGCTACCGCGCTTATCATTTCGTGATAGTGGGGTTTGGCGTGTAATGAAAATGATGGGTCCCGCTATTATCGGGGTTTCTGTCGCGCAAATTTCTTTGATTATCAATACGATATTTGCCTCTTTTTTACAATCTGGTTCAGTATCATGGATGTACTACGCCGATAGGCTAATGGAGTTACCATCAGGGGTACTTGGAGTAGCTCTTGGAACGATTTTATTGCCATCACTTGCGAAAAGCTTTACGAGTGGCAACCAAAACGAATATCGTCACTTGATGGATTGGGGGCTACGCCTTTGTCTGCTACTGGCACTACCTTGTGCGTTAGGGTTGGCGATACTCTCTGAAGCATTAACCGTATCTTTATTCCAATACGGTAATTTTACGGCGCATGACTCACTTATGACACAATATGCCTTAATTGCCTATTGTGTCGGGTTAACTGGGATGATTTTGGTGAAAATTTTGGCACCAGGTTTTTATTCACGCCAAGATATTCGTACCCCAGTGAAAATTGCGATTGTCACGTTAATCTTAACGCAACTGATGAATTTAGCCTTTATTGGGCCATTACAACATGCAGGTTTAGCTTTATCCATTGGGTTAGCTGCCTGTTTTAATGCGGGAGTTCTCTATTGGCAATTGCGCAAGCAAGATATTTTTCAGCCTTTAGCGGGCTGGAAAGGGTTTATCGTTAAACTATTGATAGCGTTAATTGTAATGGGTGCCGTGCTATTTGGTGTCTTACATTTTATGCCGTCTTGGCAAGAAGGTAATATGCTGATGCGTATGCTACGTTTGATAGGCGTCGTGATTGTTGGTGCGGGAAGTTATTTTGTTGCTTTATACGTGCTCGGGTTCCGCCCTCGTGATTTTATGAAACGCAGTATTGCCTAATTAATAAGTATGTCAATGACCTTAAAAGCCCAATTTTAATGAGGAGAGCTCATAAAATTGGGCTTTTTTATCTATGTAATCTACGTAGTTAAGGTGCCAACAGGCATAAATTCTTTCCCTTCAATTTCTAATTATCTACTCAAATTTATTCTCTTTATAACTGAATTATTAATTTCAAAATTATTTCATGAAATTTCAATTAATTGTTTTCATTGATAAAAATAATATTCAGCTCTATTTCTGGGGTATATTTACTGGGTTGTTGTGACAGCAATTAATTTCAGGGGAGTATTCAATTTATTGAATATTACTTGTTGACCGATGTCAACGGAATGGCTATGTTATGTATCAAGGAGGTCGATGAAAAAACACCCAAATAAGCATGTTCAGGCAGCTATTGAATATGCGATAGAAAATGGCTGGGTCTGGGTTACAGCAGGAAACTCATCACATACTTTCTGCAAGTTACGCTGTGGTAACGCAGTGGGTGAACACAAAACACATATGATGAGTGTCTGGTCAACGCCAAAAGTTATGGAAGTGCATGCTAAACAGATAATACGTAAAGTGAATCACTGCATTGCTCTTTTAGGTTAATCCAAGCGGCTTAGGCCGCTTATTTATGTAAGATGGGGAAATTATGGCGCTATTTACTTTCACATTAACACTATCGGGTGTGACTGCTGATACGGAAGGCTTAGTTGATACCTTATTCGCCGCAGGCTGTTGCGATGCATTGGTGTGCTTTTATGGTAAATCGGTTTATTTAGAATTTGATAGGGAAGCGGAATCTTTTGATCTTGCAATTGAAACTGCGATTACAGATGTTGAAAGTACATCGCTGAATATAAAAGTGGAATCTATTGATTCCGCTTTGGTTGGGTTAAGTGATATTGCAGAATTGACAGGGCTAACCCGTCAAGCAGTGGCTTTGCTGAAAGATGGGGCTCGAGGTAAAGGCCATTTCCCTACACCCGTACAACGTTTGAAAGGGACATCCCCGTTATGGGACTGGGCGAGTGTTGCTGATTGGCTACAACAGAATAACCGTTTGTCGAATAACCCTGAACTTTATGAACAAGCAAAAATACTTTGTAAATGGAACTTAGTACTCCGTAATTGCGCAAATGAATATATCGATGAATTACAAAAACGAACAACAAAGTTAGCGAAACAGCGCAAACAAAAACGGCTCACCAAAGTGAACCGTTAATAGACTATTTATTGATTTGAATTACATTCTTTCAACGGTTTCAATGCCCAGAGTATCTAAGCCCGTTTTTAGAGTTTTTTGAGTTAATGCAGCCAATTTCAAGCGACTTTGGCGCTGGGCTTCGTCATCGGCTGACAAGATAGGGCAGTGCTCATAAAAGCCTGAGAATAAACCAGCTAGTTCATATAAATAAGCACACATCACATGAGGTGTACCATCACGAGCGACAGTTAGAATGGTTTCTTCAAACTGTAACAAACGTGTCGCAAGCGCAATTTCACGTGGGTCTTGTAATGAAATAGGCAGAGTTAAGTCTGCATGGGTTAAATTGGCTTTCTTGAAAATAGAAGCCACTCGAGTATACGCATACTGCATATACGGAGCGGTATTTCCTTCGAAAGCTAACATGTTGTCCCAATCGAAAATATAATCTGTCGTTCTGTTTTTGGACAAGTCAGCGTATTTAACGGCGCCAATACCGACAACATTTGCGACATTGAGCAATTCATCTTCAGGCATATCTGGGTTTTTCTCACGGATCAGCGCTTGAGCACGTTCAACCGCTTCATCCAGTAAGTCTGATAAACGAACGGTACCACCTGTACGAGTCTTAAATGGTTTGCCATCTTTACCTAGCATCATACCGAACATGTGGTGCTCAAGTGCCATTGATTCAGGGATATAACCTGCTTTACGGACGATGGTCCATGCTTGCATTAAATGTTGATGTTGACGAGAGTCAATATAGTAAAGTGAGCGGTCAGCATGAAGGGTTTCATAACGGTATTTCGCACAGGCAATATCAGTTGTTGTGTACAAGAAGCCACCATCTTTTTTCTGGACGATCACGCCCATTGGTTCGCCTTCTTTATTTTTAAATTCGTCGAGAAAAACAACCGTCGCGCCTTCACTCTCGACAGCTAAACCTTTGGCTTTTAAGTCTGCAACAATACCGGGTAGCATACTGTTATATAAGCTTTCGCCCATCACGTCATCTTCGGTTAAAGTGACATTTAAACGGCGATAGGTTTCTTGGTTTTGCTGCATAGTGATATCTACTAATTTGCGCCACATTTGACGACAATATTCATCACCGGATTGCAGTTTCACAACGTAGCCACGAGCGCGGACTGCGAATTCTTCATCTTCGTCGTAGTGTTTTTTGGCTTCGCGATAAAATTCTTCGAGGTCGGCAAGTGCCATATCGGTGGCATCTTCATTTTGAACTTTCTCAAGATAGGCAATTAACATACCAAATTGCGTACCCCAATCACCGACGTGGTTGGCACGGATGACTTTATGACCAATAAATTCTTGAGTGCGTGCCGCAGCATCACCAATAATGGTGGAGCGTAAGTGGCCTACGTGCATTTGTTTCGCGACATTAGGCGCAGAATAGTCAATGACAATCGTTTCAGGCTTGACGGGCGCGATGCCTAAGCGCTGGGAAGCCAATGCATCTTCAACATGCTTTTCAACCCAAGCTGGCTCAAGGAAAATATTAATAAAGCCGGGGCCTGCAATTTCAACTTTGCTGGCAATCCCTTCCAAATCTAAGTGATTAACAAGCTGTTCAGCCAGTTGTCGCGGAGCTATCCCTATCTTTTTAGCAGCGCCCATCACTCCATTGGCTTGGTAATCACCAAACTGAGCTTTAGCGGATTGACGCACAAGTGCATCACTGTCTTCTGGAGCACCCGCTGCTAACATCGCAGCACTAATTTTATCTGAAAGAATCGCCTGAATATTCACCGAATTACCTTAAATTACGAACATAGTTACCGCATTGTGCCATCACATGCGCATAACTAAAAGGTGGAAGAGAAAAATCGGCAGGTTTTATACCACATTTTGGGGCTCTCATGCTACAGTCTGCGCCACTGTTTAGCAGATAAGTTTTTGTAAAGGGGGTGTTAAGTGCCACAGTTTAGCAAAATTTCGCAATTACAAGATTTATGGGATGACCTACCTATATTCATAGGTAAATTACAACAGATGGCGCAAGAGATAAACGTATTATTGTCATCCTTTCCGATTGACCATATTTCAGTGCGTTGTCATCATATTGCAACTGCAGAACGTTGGCACCAAGGGTTAATGCAATGTGCCCAACTTTTATCTGATAATATAATTAATGGCCGACCGATTCGTTTATATGAGCTAAGTGAGCCATTAAATATCGAGGGTCAAGATGTATTTATCATTGAGTTGCCTTTTCCAAAGGACAAAATTTACTCGAAAGAAAGTTGGGAACACATCGAAATGGTAATAGATGTTGAGCCGAATCAGCTAGAAACCGCGGCATTGCAGTTATTACCTGAACCTTTACCCCAAGGGTATAGCATTAAAATGAGCCAACCCAAAGGGCAGCAAGAAAGGTTGCCAAATCCAACATTAGCAGTGTCAAATGGTGAGATAACAGTTAAATACCATCCATTCCCGCTAAAAAAGATAATTGAAAGTGAAAAATAAGTGATGTAATTAACGTTATTGATCAATAGTACCCGTTAACTTTTGGCGGTGTGATATCTATCCGATAACATTTTTTGATAAATGGCATTATTAGGCGAATTGTTAACGTTTGACATTAAATCTTTCATTATTTTTTGGGCACATAAAGCCAGTGTTTTATTGCTCTATTTCGGAGGTTGTCATGGCAAAACTGGAAATCTGTTGTTTCGGAATTGAATGTGCCCAAGTGGCTCAAGAATATGGTGCAGATCGTATCGAACTGTGCTCTGGCGCCGCTGATGGTGGTCTGACACCCAGTTATGGTTACCTGAAATTAGCGAAAGAGAAACTACATATTCCAGTTCATCCTATTATTCGTCCTCGTGGTGGCGATTTTTGCTATAACATCAGTGAGTTTGATGTGATCCGTGAAGATTTAATCATGATTAAGGAAATGGGCTTTTCAGGCGCCGTTATCGGTATATTGGATAGCGAAGGGCGTATTGATATCAACAGGATGCAAACGTTGATGGAAATAGCTCAAGGGATGAATATTACTTTCCACCGCGCATTTGATATGTGTATTAACCCATCGTTAGCTTTAGAACAATTAAAGGAACTCGGCGTGGCTCGCATTTTAACTTCTGGGCAGCAACAAAGCGCGGAGTTGGGCTTACCTCTCTTGAAAGAGTTACAAGAAAAAAGCCAGCAAATCAATGGCCCACAAATTATGGCGGGTGCGGGCGTACGTTTAGCTAACCTCAGTAAATTCATGGAAATCGGTTTATCTGAGGTACACAGTTCCGCAGGGAAAACGGTACCATCAACAATGAGTTACCGCAAAGTAGGCGTTACAATGGCTTCTAATAGCGAAACCGATGAATTTACTCACTATTGTGTGGACGGCCCTACAGTAGAAGCGATGAAGGACTTTATTTCTATTACAGAAAAAGTTTCCGTTTAATTGCCGCTAGCCATAATACGCAGCTTTACTATTTACCTGCACGGCTTTGATATGGAAATTTTAAATAGATTGTTATTCACTAAGGAAAATCAATTAGTTGGTTTTTCTTAGTGTTTATTAGCTACCATGCAGTTAATTATTGCTAAAATAGTCGATAGAAATACTAATAATATGATTTATTTATCATTAATAGCTTAATTATTGCTTGTGTTGATGCATGTCAATTAACCACTTTTTTTATAAGGCTACTATCTAATTACTATAAGAATACTAAGTAATTCAATTTATAATAATTAATAAGGTAGCAATGTAATGATCAATAAAATCAGGGAAAAAGCGCTGAGTAGGCGACAGTTTATCCAAACTTCTGCCTCTATCGCTACAACAACGGCTATCGCCAGCTCCATCTCACTACCTTTTTCCGCTCAAGCAACACCAACCATCACAATTCAACCAGATGAAGTCAGTGAAAAAATCAAATACAGCGCATGCTTAGTTAATTGTGGCAGTCGTTGCCCACTTAAAGTACATGTGAAAGATGACGTCATTACTCGTATATCGAATGAAACCATGTATGACGACACTCAGTTTGGTTTACATCAAATACGTCCTTGTTTGAGAGGGCGCTCTGTTCGCTGGAAAACCTATAACCCAGACCGCTTGAAATACCCATTATTACGTACAGGTAAACGGGGAGAAGGCAAGTTTAAACGGATCAGTTGGGATGAAGCGACGACGATAGTGGCACAAAAATTGCGCTCAACTATTGATACATATGGCAATGAAGCGATTTACTATCAGTATGGTTCAGGATCTACCGGTGCTAATTTACAAGGACGTAATGCTTGCAAGCGGTTATTAAGCCAATTAGGTGGGTTTCTTGACCAACATGGAACCTACTCAACCGCACAAATAAACGGTGTTATTCCGTATGTTTATGGCAAGTTGGATGATTCGCTGTTATCTGAAATAGCCAATAGCGATTTAGTCGTCATGTTTGGCCATAATATCGCGGAAACACGGATGTCCGGTGGTGGGCAATTCTACGAAACCTTAAAAGCGTTGGAAAAAAGCCAAGCTAAAGTCATTATTATTGACCCACGTCGTACTGATAGCGTGACAACACTAGGTGCTGAATGGATCCCGATTTATCCGGGCACTGACGGTGCGCTTGTCGCTGCGATTATCCATACATTAATTAAAGAACAATTAACGGATGAAGCCTTTTTAGCTCAATACTGTGTGGGTTGGGATAGTCAGACACTCCCTGAGTCCGCACCAAAAAATGGTTCCTATAAGGATTATATTTTAGGGCTCGGTGATGATGGTATTGAAAAAACGCCGCAGTGGGCTAGCCAAATTACAGGCGTCTCACCAGCTCGTATTATTCAACTGGCTCGTGAGCTGGGTAATGCAAAAGCCGCGTGGATTTCTCAAGGTTGGGGGTTACAAAGAACGGCATCAGGTGAACAAGCTGCACGGGCTGTGATGATGTTACCCATTGTCACGGGACATATTGGACGCCCAGGAACGAATGCTGGGGGATGGGGAGGAAACGTAGCGTATTCTGTGCCAGGTTTTGCTATTCCTAACCCAGTTAAAACCAAAATTCCGTGTTTTATGTGGACAGATGCGATAGCGCGCGGTACCGAAATGACCGCGACAAACTCGACACTGCTCGGTAAAGAACGACTTGAAACCAATGTGAAATTTTTATGGCACTATGCGAGTAATGTCACGGGTAACCAACATTCTGACTTAAATAAAACCCACAAAATTCTAACGGATGAGTCCCTATGTGAATTTATTTTGGTTTGGGATACGCATATGACGCCATCGACTAAATATGCGGATTTAATTTTACCTGATGTGACCAGTGTTGAATCGAATGATTTAATTAATAACTCGTATGCCAGTGGTGCTTACCATTATGCTATCCGCCTACAAAATGCGATTACGCCATTATGGGAATGTCGCCAATCTTATGATGTTTTAACTGATATCGCTGAAAAACTGGGTATTAAAGACCAATTTACCGAAGGCCGTACACATGAGCAGTGGATAGAACATTGCTATAACTTGATGCGAGAAAAAAATCCACATTTGCCAACGTTCGAAGAAACGAATGACATGGGAATTGTTGATAGAAAATTGGCGAATAGTGCAGATTATATTGCTTTAAAACCATTCAGAGATTCACCTGAAACCTCACCATTACCAACACCATCGGGTAAAATTGAAATTTATTCAGAAAGGCTCGCTAAGATAGCGAAAGAGTGGGATTACCCTGCTGACCAGCGAATACCTGCTGTGCCTGAATATTGTGTGAATACTGAAGGCGTTGAAAATAAGCAAGCTAAACAAAAATACCCGCTGCAAATGACTGGCTATCACGATAAAGGCCATGCGCATTCTTCATATTTTAATATTGCGATGCTACGCGAAGCCGTTCCGCACCAGTATTGGATTAACCCAATTGATGCGTCTGCTCGTGGTATTCAAGATGGTGATGTGACTGAAATTTTCAATGACCGTGGATGTATGCATATTAAAGCAAAAGTGACAGAACGCGTATTACCCGGTGTGATTGCAGTTCCGCAAGGTGCTTGGCGAGAAGTCAATGAAGAGGGGGTCGATATTGGTGGCTGTATTAATACACTCACCACACAGCAGCCTTCCGCTCTCGTTAAAGGAAATCCGCAACATACTAACTTAGTTGACGTGAAACGTGCATAAGGAGTGACGAATGAAACAGTATGGTTTTTATTTTGACTCAACAAAATGCACAGGTTGTAAAACGTGTCAGGTGAGTTGTAAGGATGAAAAGGACCTTGATTTAGGGCCTAAATTCCGTCGGGTATACGAGTTTGGTGGTGGAAGTTGGCAACAGCAAGAGGGGATATGGCAACAGAATATTTATAGTTACTATCTATCAATTTCCTGTAATCATTGTTCTAACCCTACCTGTGTTGCAGGTTGCCCAACCGGTGCAATGCATAAACGTGAACAAGATGGGTTAGTAGTAGTAGACCAAACCATTTGTGTCGGGTGCCGTTACTGCGAACTACGTTGTCCATACGGCGCACCACAGTATGACGAAAAGAAAAAATTGATGAGTAAATGCGATGGGTGCTATGAGCGGGTCGAAAAAGGGATGAAACCTGTTTGTGTTGAATCTTGTCCACAACGCGCATTGGACTTTGACGATATCAACATTCTTCGCGAGCGCCATGGCAATATTAGTGGGATTGCCCCCATGCCAAACCCAGCTCTTACTAATCCTAATATTGTCATTAAGCCGCACAAGGATGCTAAACCTTGCGGTGACAAGAGCGGTAAATTACAAAACCCAGCAGAGGTATAACATGCACGAACTTCCACTCGTTTTTTTCACCGTATTGGGGCAGTCGGCAGCAGGTTTATATTTATTGGTATATGCGAGCCGAAAACTGGGCATGTTGAGCGAAACCCAATTGCGTCATTCCAATATAGCGGCATTTGTCATTATGATCATTGCGCTAGCCATCGGTGGGCTACACGTTGGGCAGCCTCTGCGCTTCTTTAATATGCTTTTAGGTGTAGGCCGTTCACCAATGAGTAATGAAGCTTTGCTTAGTGGTATTTTTGTTGCTTTTGGGGCTGCAACTTTATTATTCACCTTGTTTATTAAAAATAAAGCGCTGAGTGAACTGTGTAATGTTGCCACGGTTATTTTTGGTTTGGCATTCGTCTGGTCAATTCCTCAAGTGTATAATATTGCGACGGTAGCCAATTGGTTTACTGTTTTCACAACAGTACAAATGTGGATGACTCTGTTAATTGCTGGTGGCGCATTGGCTATTCTATTCGGTGCTCAGCGGTTAGGGGCGATGGCATTTTTGATTGGTTCAATTATTATTTTTGCCACTCGTGCCGCTTATGTGTCATTTTTAGGCGAAACAGGACCAGAGATTAGCGCTGAACAAGCTGGTTTTTGGAGCTTCCAGTTAGTCGTATTAGCGGTGATGCTGTTCGTTTATCCGGCTCTGTTATATCGCGGAAGAAACTCATCTGTAATATTAGGCTTATGTGCGCTAGCCGTTATTTTAGCGGAGTTAGCTGGCCGAATTGCCTTTTATAATTTATGGCAAATAACAATGTAATATCTTGATAAAAATGAAATAAAATGCCTACGGCGTAATTGCCATAGGCATTTTTTTATGGTTTACGAGCAACTAAAATAGCGCGTAATGGTGCAGGGTAGCCCTCGATAGTTTTGGTTTTATCATTAGGGTCTAAAAATTCAGCCAATGAATCTGTTTTCATCCATTGTGTACGGCGTTGCTCTTCCAAAGAGGTCACTTCTTGGTCAACAATCCGGACATCAACAAAACCACATTTTTCTAACCAAACTTTGAGCATTTTAGCGGAGGGAATAAAATAGACATTACGCATTTGAGCATAACGGTCACCGGGGATCAAACACTGAAATTCATCCCCCTCAATAACTAGACTCTCTAAAACCAATTCACCTTCGCTCACTAATTGGTTCTTAAGTTGCCACAAATGGTCAAGAGGTGAACGGCGGTGATAAAGTACACCCATTGAAAACACAGTATCAAATGCCTTTAACTCTGGCAGTTGTTCGATACCTAAAGGCAATAAGTGCGCACGTTGGTCATCGCCCAATAATTTTCTCACCGCCTCAAATTGGCATAAAAATAATTCAGTTGGGTCGATACCGACAACAAATTTGGCATCTTGCCCTAACATACGCCACATGTGATAGCCACTGCCGCAACCGACATCTAAGACATAACGGTCCTTTAGTGATGAAATATGGGGTAATACGCGATCCCATTTCCAGTCAGAACGCCATTCGGTATCAATATTCACACCATAGAGAGAAAAAGGGCCTTTACGCCATGGCATTAATTGTTCAAGAATATTATTCAGGCGCCGAGTTTCACCGGCTGTGAGCTCGGGTTCACGTGTAGCAGTCACGCTGTTGCGTAAATCTAAATCAGTTGGGACCATTACAGGTAGGTTATCTAGCATTTTTTCCCATGAAGAAAAACCACCGTGTAACCCTTGTTTTTTCCATGCTGAAAGTTGTGCCGGAAGCGTTTCAAGCCAATGACTTAGGGGGCTAACCGCAATTTGTTGGTAAAAACGACCAAAATCAATCATGCTTAGGCCTCTTTAACCGCTAACAGTGAACCAAAATTAAAACACTGGAACCAAACTTCACAGTGAGTAAAACCTGCATTTTTTAAACGCGCTTTATGTGCTTCAACAGAATCTGTGAGCATCACGTTTTCTAACATGCTACGTTTTTGGCTGATTTCTAATTCGCTATAGCCATTCGCCCGTTTGAAGTCGTGATGCATATTGAATAATAACTCACCGATTTCTTTATCTTCGAAGTTAAATTTCTCAGAAAGGACTAAAATACCGCCGGGTTGTAGCCCTTGATAAATTTTACTGAGTAATAATTGGCGATCTTCTGGGTTGAGAAACTGCAAAGTAAAATTGAGCACAACCATAGAGGCGTTTTCAATATTTACATCACGAATATCACCTTCTATAACTTCAACCGGTGTGTCAGCACGATAGGCATCAATATGGCGGCGGCAACGTTCAACCATTGCAGGGGAGTTATCAACAGCAATAATTTTGCTTTTTTCTACTGTAATATTACGCCTTATCGATAAGGTTGCTGCACCTAAAGAGCAGCCTAAATCGTAAACATGGCTGTTGGGTTTGACAAAGCGACCCGCTAGCATGCCAATCATCGTAATAATATTAGAGTACCCTGGCACGGAGCGTTGGATCATATCAGGGAATACTTCAGCAACTTTTTCATCGAATTGCCAGTCACCAAGGTTAGCGATAGGCGCAGAGAAAAGGCGGTCTTTTGAGGTTGGATCCGAGTTTGACATAAGTTCTGTATTAATCAAAAACAAAAGTAGGGAAGGATTGTATCAGAAAGGCAGTCTACTGAAAATCAATCCATAAGCAATGAAATAATGAGCGGCACATTAATAATTCGTGCCGTTACAGAGAATAAAAACTAAAGATTAAATGAAACGATTTGTAGCCAAGGTAGGTAATAAGTATTGGCGATAACCATCAGCGCCATAGCAAGGTAAGTTGCTACCATGCCTGAACGGCGATATGAGTAATCGTGATTTTTTAAACCATAAGAGTGCAGTATTCGCCCTGCAATTAAGATCAAGCCACAAATATGAATCATCCACACTTGTGCGCCATTCATTTCCATTAAAAGCAATAAAATTAAAGAGATGGGAATGTATTCGATGGCATTACCATGAACGCGGATTGCGGTTTGCAACTCATAAAAACCGCCATCACCATAAGCTATACGGTATTGATTACGCAGCTTCACAACATTTAAGGATAATCTAAGCAGCAGTAAGGCACCCAGTACAGCGTACAAAGAGCTGACCATTTTTTACTCCACCATAAAACGAATCAAACTATGAAAACACCTAAAAATATAAGTTATAGTAATGGGTATTAACAATATTTGGTGAATTGTAAATCCTAAAAAGCCGTTCGACAAATGAAATCACAACTTTTTTAAGTAATCATATATGCTTTATTGAATTAATCCGTCTTTTTTTAATTGTGACAGAATGGTCACTGCCGTGCTTGAGCAGCGAGGTAAATCGTTAATGCTAAACCAATCCAATTCGGCAATCTCAGCAGCAGGATGGGGTTCGCCTCTATAGTCCGCAAAGTAGCAACGAATACGGACTTGCGTTCCATCTGATTTTCCATCAGCAGGGCCAATAAACTCGCCATAAAACCGGATAGAACTGATAACTAAGTCGAGTTTTAATTCTTCGGCAATCTCACGGCAGAGTGCTTGTACATCCGTCTCACCTTGTTCGCGTTTTCCACCGGGTATATAAAACAAACTTTTATTATGGGAACGCACCATCGCAATTTTGTGATCTGATAGGGTGATTAACCCAAGCTTATCGATGATTTTAACACTCATAATAGGGTCACTCTATTATTTACTGATGATAAAATAATTATGGTTATAAGTGAGTCATTAAGTAAACTGATAAAATTACTTAATGACTTAAATTAAATTTTTAAATGCTATTTCTTTTCAACGATTTTTATCAATTCATAACGAATACTTGGGGCATCAGCCGGTGGGTTAGGTACATCGAATTGCTTCACTTGTACAGTATAAGAGAAGCCTGGTTGATATTCGAAGCCTTGAATTGAGCTATAAAAAAGTTGCCAGTCATCACTTGGGTTTTCTTTCACTTTCATACACTTCATTGGGGCAACGCCCATACAATCAGCAAGTGAAGAATCAATATAAAAAGTTTTTGTATTATCAGTCTCTGCGGGTTTCATGTTTTGGCATCCAGCAAGTAGTACGAACATGGAAGTGGCAAGTATAATTTTTTTCATGGGTAGTCCTTAAACTGCAGATGGTGATTAATTCAGCGTTATATCTATATATTGCGATTATAGCAAACTGAAAAAGGTAACGATTCTGAAATAGAAAGATTAATGATTAAAGAGGTATTTATTAATCAATAATTGAATTGGAATGCATTAAGTGGTGATTTTTTACTCAAAAAGGCTTCGAGCTGATGAAATAAACCTTTGCTGCAATATGTACATGGTGCGGATAGTCCCTTAAAATCGATAGGATCATCGTGATAGACGTCTATCTCGCTATTCAATTTTATTATTGTTGATTAGTAAAACAATAATTGATGAAAATATGATTAAAAACAAAATGGTTTACGCGTTATGTAGAATACGTAACTATTTGTCTAACAGAATTTCCTGTATAATGTCTGCCTTTTTGACATTCTGAATTTTCAGCCCGTGTTTCGCAAATAAATAGGGTTCAGCAAAATGCCAAAATCCCGCAGCAAGCAAAAGCACAACAGCTGAGTAAAAGGATATTGTATGCGTACTAATTATTGTGGGCAGTTAAACATCGCTCACGAAGGCCAAAAGGTCACTCTTAGTGGATGGGTAAACCGCCGCCGCGATTTAGGTGGTTTGATTTTTATCGATATGCGTGACCGTGAAGGTATCGTGCAAGTTTTCTTCGATCCCGATCGTAAAGACATATTTGAAAAAGCGTCAGAGCTGCGTAATGAGTTCTGTATCCAAATCACAGGGACAGTACGCGCACGTCCAGATAGCCAAAAAAATAAAGACATGGCAACGGGCGAAATTGAAGTTTTTGCTGAAGAACTGAATGTTTTTAATAAGTCAGAGCCACTGCCGTTAGATAGCAACCAAACAAATACAGAAGAGCGTCGTTTAAAATATCGTTATTTAGATTTACGTCGCCCAGAGATGTCTGACCGTCTGCGTACGCGTGCTAAAATCACCAGCTTTGTTCGTAACTTTATGGATAAAGAAGGGTTCTTGGACGTTGAAACGCCAATGCTAACCAAAGCAACGCCAGAAGGTGCTCGTGACTATTTAGTACCAAGCCGTGTTCATAAAGGTAAATTTTACGCATTACCGCAATCACCACAATTATTTAAGCAATTGCTGATGATGTCAGGTTTTGACCGTTATTATCAAATCGTAAAATGCTTCCGTGATGAAGACCTACGTGCGGACCGTCAACCTGAATTCACCCAAATCGATGTTGAAACCTCGTTCATGACCGCAGAGCAAGTGCGTGAAATTATGGAACGTATGATCCGTAATTTATGGTTAGAGGTAAAAGGGGTTGATTTAGGCAACTTCCCAATCATGACCTTTGCGGAAGCTATGCGTCGTTATGGTTCAGATAAACCAGACTTACGTAACCCAATGGAGCTGGTGGATGTTGCGGATATCGTAAAAGATGTTGAATTTGCGGTGTTCTCAGGCCCAGCAAACGACCCGAAAGGTCGTGTTGCGGCTCTGAAAGTCCCCGGTGGCGCAGTTATGACCCGTAAACAAATCGACGAATATGGTCAATTTGTTGGTATTTATGGTGCGAAAGGCTTGGCTTGGATGAAAGTCAACGAGCGAGCTAAAGGCCTTGACGGTATTCAAAGTCCAGTTGCAAAATTCTTGAGTGAAGACGTGATTAACCAGTTATTAGACCGTACTGGTGCCGTTGATGGCGATATCTTGTTATTCGGCGCGGGCGCGAAAAATGTGGTGACCGATTCAATGGGTGCGCTACGCTTGAAAGTCGGTCGTGACTTTGAATTAACCGATTTAAATAGCTGGCAGCCACTGTGGGTGATTGATTTCCCAATGTTTGAAGATAATGGTGAAGGCGGGTTAACTGCGATGCACCATCCATTTACGTCTCCTAAAGATTTCTCACCTGAAGAACTGGCGAGTAAACCTGAAGAAGCCGTTGCTAATGCGTATGATATGGTCATCAATGGCTACGAAGTTGGCGGTGGTTCAGTCCGTATTCACCGCAACGAAATGCAACAAACAGTATTTAGTATTTTAGGTATTAATGAAGAAGACCAACGCGAAAAATTTGGCTTCTTATTAGATGCATTGAAATATGGTACACCACCACATGCAGGCTTAGCATTTGGTCTTGACCGTTTAGTGATGCTGTTAACAGGAACTGATAATATTCGTGATGTTATTGCTTTCCCGAAAACAACAGCGGCCGCGTGTCTAATGACGAATGCACCGAGCCATGCTAACCCGGATGCATTAACGGAACTTGCTATCGCTGTGGTTGCGAAAGACGAAGAGTAAGTTCAATGAAAAAATATAAGCACCCAGAATCAGTATTAGTCATTATTGTGGCTCAAAATAGTGGACGGGTGCTTATGTTACGACGTAAAGACGACCCAGACTTTTGGCAATCAGTGACTGGAAGTTTGGAGCCTGATGAAAAACCGTATGAAACGGCGTGTCGTGAAATTAAAGAAGAAACAGGTTTTGAGGTTGATCAAAACCAGCTGCAAGATTTGTCGCACAGTATCATCTTTGAAATTTTCCCACATTTCAGGCATCGTTATGCACCCGATGTTACGCATTGCAAAGAACATTGGTTTAAAATGGTGCAAAGTGAAGAAAAAATGCCATTACTGACGGAACACAGCGAATATCGTTGGCTAGCACCAGATGAAGCGGCGAGCTTAACGAAATCCTGGAGCAACAGTCAGGCTATTTTAGAATTTGCTGTTTAATTATTTATTGACGTTTTTTGGAGATATTTCATGGCAGGTCATAGTAAATGGGCCAACACCAAACACCGTAAAGCGGCACAAGATGCTAAGCGCGGTAAAATTTTCACTAAAATTATCCGTGAATTAGTGACTGCAGCGCGTTTAGGTGGTGGTGATCCCGCAACAAACCCACGTTTACGTGCAGCGGTAGATAAAGCATTATCTAACAACATGACTCGTGACACCTTAAACCGTGCTATCGCTCGTGGTGTGGGTAATGATGATAACGATAATATGGAAACCATCATTTATGAAGGTTATGGCCCAGGCGGAACGGCTGTTATGGTTGAATGTTTAAGTGATAACCGTAACCGCACTGTTTCTGAAGTGCGTCATGCATTTACTAAAACTGGTGGTAACTTGGGGACAGACGGCTCTGTTTCTTACTTATTTACTAAACGCGGCGTAATCACTTATGCGCCTGGTGTTGATGAAGATGCGATCATGGAAGCGGCATTAGAAGCGGGTGCTGATGATGTTGAAACTTATGATGATGGCGCAATCGATGTTTACACAACGCCAGAAACTTTTGGTGAAGTGAAAGATGCATTAGATGCTGCGGGTTTCACCAGTGAAGCTGCAGAAGTCTCAATGATCCCATCAACTAAAGCCGAGTTAGATGCAGAAACAGCGCCTAAATTGTTACGTCTTATCGATATGTTAGAAGATTCAGACGACGTTCAGGAAGTTTACCACAATGGTGATATTTCTGACGAAGTCGCTGCCACACTGTAAGTTGTGAGGCACTAAATGGCGGCCTAGTCATTTAGCATAATCCGCGTAGAGAAAGCGGGCTGATGCAGCCTGTTTTCTCTAACGCCTTCGATGCTTTCCTTCCTTTTATTCGCTATACTTGGCTAAGTATCAGTGCCATAACTCGCCTTTATTATCACTATTCTGAATGTTGGATTTGATATTCAAATAGCTATTTGATTGAAATTGATAGTATTATGAAGCTTATTAGAACAACATGATTAATATAAAGAGGCATAAGTAAATTTATATGGCGATTATTTTAGGTATTGACCCTGGCTCTCGTGTTACGGGGTACGGTGTTATTCGCCAACAAGGCCGGCAACTACTGTATTTAGGTAGTGGGTGTATTCGTACACAAGTTGATGATTTACCAAGTCGTCTGCAACGAATTTACGCGGGCGTCTCGGAAATTATCACTCAATATCAACCGGATATATTATCCATTGAACAAGTCTTTATGGCGAAGAATGCGGATTCAGCATTAAAACTTGGGCAAGCTCGGGGAGTTGCGATTGTCGCCGCTGCAAACATGAATATACCCGTATTTGAATATGCGGCTCGTCAGGTTAAACAAACAGTTGTAGGCACAGGAGCCGCAGAAAAAAGCCAAGTACAACATATGGTTAAATCGATTCTGAAGTTGTCAGCGAGTCCACAATCTGATGCGGCAGATGCTTTGGCAATTGCGATAACACATTGCCATTTCAATCAAAACCTTTTAAAAGTTGGCGACCCACGGTTAGTTTTAACTCGAGGTCGTTTAAGATAGCGAGTTTATCTTAAACAGAATTGCTTATTAATAAATAGCGCGTAGCTGGATATGCATCCAGCATTTTTTATGGTATAAACAACAGTATTAATGATAATAAATCAACCTGTTCAGGGTTTAGATAGTATGTTCAGGGTTTAGATAGCAATAGAGGGCTTCAATGTGATAGGTCGTTTACGTGGTATTGTTTTAGAAAAGCAACCTCCAATCGTATTATTAGAACTACAAGGTGTTGGTTATGAAGTCCATATGCCAATGACTTGTTTCTATGAGTTGCCCGAAATTGGTCAAGAAGCGATTGTGTTCACTCACTTTGTTGTTCGTGAAGATGCTCAATTACTATATGGGTTTAATGATAAGCAAGAAAGGGCGCTATTTAAAGAGCTGATCAAAGTAAATGGTGTTGGCCCCAAATTAGCCCTCGCAATTTTATCCGGTATGTCTGCTCAACAATTTGTGTCCGCTATTGAACAAGAAGCTATAGCATCACTGGTTAAATTACCTGGAATTGGTAAGAAAACCGCAGAACGTTTAGTGGTCGAAATGAAAGACCGCTTCAAAGGCCTCAATGGGGATTTATTTAATCAAAATAGCGATATTAATCTGCCAAGTGTAAATAGCAAAGTACCAAATATGGCTGATATCGAAGCGGAAGCCGCAGCCGCACTGATTGCTTTAGGGTATAAACCACAAGAAGCAAGCCGTATGGTGAGTAAAGTCGCAAAACCGGATAGTGACTCTGAAACACTGATCCGTGATGCCCTTCGTGCAGCACTTTGATTGAGAGATTTTTAATATGATTGAAGCCGATCGCCTAATAACTGCTGAAGTATTACAGTCAGATGAAGAAGCTATTGACCGTGCGATCAGGCCAAAGCTATTGAATGAGTATATTGGTCAGCCTCAGGTTAAAGACCAAATGGAGATATTTATTCAGGCAGCGAAAATGCGAGGCGATGCACTTGATCACCTACTCATTTTTGGCCCTCCAGGGCTAGGTAAAACAACGTTGGCAGGGATTGTTGCGAATGAATTAGGCGTTAATCTACGTACAACCTCAGGGCCTGTATTAGAAAAGGCCGGCGATTTAGCTGCCATGTTAACTAATTTAGAGCCCCATGATGTCCTATTTATTGATGAAATTCATCGATTATCCCCAGTTGTTGAGGAAATACTTTATCCCGCAATGGAAGATTATCAGCTAGATATCATGATAGGCGAAGGGCCCGCAGCGCGCTCTATTAAAATTGATCTCCCTCCTTTCACGTTAATTGGTGCAACGACTCGGGCAGGGTCGCTCACATCACCATTACGTGACCGGTTTGGTATTGTGCAACGTTTAGAATTTTATCAAGTTGACGATTTACAACATATTGTCAAACGTAGTGCCCAATACATGGGGTTAGATATCACCGAAGAAGGGGCCTTACAGGTTGCTATGCGTTCGAGGGGAACTCCACGTATCACCAACCGTTTGTTACGTCGTGTGCGGGATTTTGCTCAAGTGAAAGGTGATGGTTCAATTGATGGGCTAATAGCTAACCAAGCTTTAGACATGTTAAATGTGGATGCTGCTGGTTTCGATTATTTAGATAGAAAGCTTTTAGTTGCTATTATTGATAAATTTATGGGTGGCCCAGTCGGGGTTGATAACCTTGCAGCAGCTATCGGGGAAGAGCGTGAAACCATAGAAGATGTATTAGAACCTTATCTTATCCAGCAAGGTTTTATTCAGCGCACTCCTCGAGGCCGAATGGCGACAGTTCATGCATATAACCACTTTGGTTTAACCCCTAAAGAAATTTGATTATATAAAATAAATAAGTATGGCCCCAATATTGTTATCAATATTGGGGCCATCTGTGCTAAAAACAGCGTGTGATGACTAAAATGCATAGCTTAAATTAATTTTTCGCTTTTATTGTTAAGCTAAGTACGAATAGAACAGCCGATACCAATACGACAGACGGCCCAGCAGGGGTATCGTAGAAAGCAGAAAGTGTTAGCCCACCAGTCACAGCAATCATACCAATTAAGATAGCGATAAAGGCCATTTGCTCAGGTGTTCGAGCAAAACGTCGAGCCGTTGCTGCGGGTATAATCAATAAAGACGTAATAATTAACGCCCCGACAAACTTCATTGCAATGCCAATTGTTAGTGCGGTAACTAACATTAGTAATAAACGGAGTCTTTGAATATTAATGCCATCAACAAAAGCAAGTTCAGGGCTAACCGTTATGGACAAAAGTGCCCGCCAACGATAAAAAAGCAACCCGCAAACGACAATAACGCCAATAAAAATCGTTATAATATCTTCATAGCTGACTGAGAGTAAGTCACCAAATAAGTAAGCCATTAGGTCAACACGGACATTAGCCATCAAGCTAACAACGACTAAACCTAAAGACAGTGAACTGTGCGCCATAATACCCAGTAGAGTATCAACAGCAAGTTGTGGCCGCTTTTCTAGCCAAACTAAAATTAAGGCCAATAACAAAGTGACAGCAATAACAGCATAGAATGGGTTGATATTTAATAGAAGCCCAAATGCGACGCCTAGCAATGAAGCATGAGCTAGTGTATCGCCAAAATAGGACATTCGGCGCCACACAACAAAAGAGCCTAAAGGACCTGCCGCAATGGCAAGTAGCATGCCTGCTACCCAGCCGGGTAATAGTAACTCAATCATGTTTGCAGTCCTTGCTGTGTTGGTGACCAACAATAATATTGCCTTCTAAATCATGTTGATGATTATGTTGATGACGGTATACACCGAGTTGTTGAGCACCCCGATAACCAAACATTGCCACAAACTCAGGGTGGTTTGAAACAACGTCTGGCGCGCCAGAACAGCAAATATGGCCGTTAATGCAAAGTACTTTATCTGTTTTTGCCATCACGAGATGTAAGTCATGGGAAACCATTAATACAGCACAATTAAGCTCAGTTCTTAATTGATTAATTAAATCATATAGTGCAACTTGGCCTGTAATATCGACACCTTGAGCGGGTTCATCGAGCACTAACAGGTCAGGTTTATTGAGTAGGGCGCGAGCCAGTAAAACACGTTGAGTTTCACCGCCTGATAATTTTTGCATCGGTTGCTCGAGTAAATGCGTTGCTTTGACTCTTTCGAGTGCAGGTAACAAATGCTCTTTACGAGCACCGAGCTTTAATAACATAAACCGTTTAACCGTAAGAGGGAGCGTCGTATCTAAGTGAAGTTTTTGTGGAACATAACCAATAGCAAGAGAAGAAGGACGCGTAATGGTACCTGATGTAGGGGCAAGTAACCCGAGTACAACACGTACAATAGTTGATTTTCCAGCGCCATTTGGGCCTAAAAGGGTTACGATATCACCTTTATTCAGTTCAAAGGTAACATCGTTAAGGACCTGTTTTTCGCCAAATGAAACAGAAATTTTATTTAAAGTCAGTAATGGTTGCATATGAAAAACATCTTGCAGAATTCATTTTGTGTTATATTATAACATTTCAAAATCAAAATCACGGAAAAAGACTGCTATGATACATAAATCGAAAAACATTGCCTGCAAATTTCTTTTCGGGGCGGTGGCGACCTCCGTATTAAGTGCAACTATGGTATCAACTGCTAATGCTGATGTTGTAACGTCAATTCGCCCACTGGCCTTTATTGCCGCAGGGATTGCAGACGGTGTCACTGAGACACAAGTTTTATTACCAGATGGTGCTTCACCTCATGATTATGCACTTAAACCTTCTGATTTGAAAAAAATTAAACAGGCTGATCTATTCGTATGGGTTGGACCTGATATGGAAATGTTTTTACAGAAGCCAATCAATACATTACCACAGAATAAACGCCTAGCATTGGCTGAGCAGAAAAACATTAAGCCACTACTTATGGCGGAGTCACATGAAGATGAACATGATCACGAACATGGAGATGAAGCTAACCATGACAACGATCACGAACATCATCATCATGGTGAGTATAATATGCATATCTGGTTATCCCCAGAAATTGCAAATTACGCTGCGCAAGACATTTATGAGCGTTTAGTAGAGCTTTATCCTGAACAAAAAAATAAGCTAGACGTAAACCTTCGTAAATTCAAAGAAAATATGACGCAAAATGATCAGAAAATTGCTAATATTTTGCAGCCAGCTAAAAATAAGGGTTATTTTGTTTTTCACGACGCTTACGGTTACTTTGAAAAACACTATCAATTAGCTCCATTAGGGCACTTTACGATAAACCCAGAAATACAACCTGGCGCGCAGAAATTACATCAAATACGAACACAATTGGTTGAGCACAAAGCGCAATGTGTTTTTGCTGAGCCACAATTCAGGCCTGCTGTGATTGAAAGTGTAGCACGAAATACGGGGGTGAAAATGGGAACTCTCGACCCACTAGGAATTGGGCTGGCGATAGGGCCAGATAGCTACATGCAGTTTTTGACTCAATTATCAGAGCAATACGCCAGCTGCCTGGATTAAAAATAGAAGGAATTGTTTAAGTGCAGCAAATGGCCAAAAGTCTGGCTCAGGTATACGGTAGCCTGTCTAGGACACATAAAATTGTATTAAGTACGCTCACTGTAGCGACTATGGCCGTCGCAATTTGGCGGCCAGTTCATGTACCAACGACAACTGAAAATGATGGCACACCGGATACCATCATACCGCTCTCATTATTACCTGCAAGTGATGCTACCGACGATATAATTCAAGACAGTAGTGAACAGCTACCTGATGAAGGCCTTGCTGATACCGAAGCTGAAGCAATAGAGACAGGGGGAGAAGCTGCGCCTCTCCCCCATGAATATGTTGTTGCAAGTGGTGATAACTTAACGACTATTTTAACTCAATTCGGTATTGAAGCTGGGGATGTTGCAACGCTATCTAACCAACATAAGTCATTGAGAAACCTTAAAATAGGCCAATCCTTAAATTGGTCTTTAACAGAACAGGGTGAGTTAGAATCATTGACTTGGGATGTTTCTCGCCGTGAGACCCGTATTTTTACCCGCGTAGGAACGACAAATAAATTTGAAGAAACTAAGCAAATTCGCGAAGGTGAATGGACTAACAGTGTTTTAAAAGGTACGGTTGACGGTTCATTTGCACAAAGTACAAACAAAGCGGGCTTAACACGTAATGAAGGCCGTGAGGTGATTAAAGCCTTACAATGGCAGGTTGATTTCAAAAAATTGAAAAAAGGCGATAAATTCAGTGTGTTAATGAGCAGGGAAATGCTTAACGGGCGCAGTGAGCAGAGCCAACTCATTGGTGTTCGTCTGCAAACTAATGGAAAAAGCTATTATGCTTTTCGTGCTGAAGATGGGCGCTATTATGATAGCGAAGGGAATGGCTTAGAACGCGGTTTCTTACGTTTTCCAACCGCTAAACAGTTTAGAGTGTCTTCACAATTCAATCCTCGCCGAGTTAACCCAGTTACTGGGCGTGTAGCACCACATAAAGGCGTGGACTTCGCAATGCCTGTTGGCACGCCAGTACTTGCTGTTGGTGATGGTGAAGTGATTGTTTCAAAATACAGCGGCGCTGCAGGCAACTTTATTGCTATCCGTCATGGGCGTCAATATACCACTCGTTACATGCATTTACGCCAATTGTTAGTTAAGCCTGGGCAAAAAGTTAAGCGTGGTGATAGAATTGCGCTATCAGGTAATACTGGGCGTTCGACCGGGCCTCATCTACATTTTGAAATGTGGGTGAATCAACAAGCAGTAAATCCACTTACTGCGAAATTACCAAGTTCTGGTGGTTTAACAGGAAAAGAGCGTAAAGAATATTTAGCGCTAGTAAAAGAAACGAAACCACAACTTAAACTACAGTAACTTAAGTTTCTATTTTATCGCTGGCAGGTACTTGTATCTGCCAGTTTTCTTTGTAATGCTCCCGTAAACTATTATTATAAGCTATAGAGAGATAGCTAATATTCACTTGAGTACAGCATGAATAAAGATCAAGACACTGATAGTAAAAAAGGCTATATGCCAACTTTTCACCGTTCTTATCTATTACCTAAATATTGGGGGGTATGGTTAGGAGCGGGTATTTTGGCAGGATTGGCTTTCATTCCGGTTAAAATCCGTGACCCTTTACTCGCTAAAATAGGAAAATGGGTTGGGCGATTGGCTAAAAGTGGCCGTCGTCGTGCCAAAATTAACTTACTTTATTGTTTTCCTAAATTGACAGAACAACAACGAGAAGAATTAGTTGATCGTATGTTTGAAACCGCACCACAGTCTTTTGTTATGTTGGCAGAGCTATGTCTTCGTGGTGCAAGTAAAACGCTAGCTAGAACGCATTGGCATAATCAAGAAATTATAGAGCGCTTAAAACAGCAACAAAGCAATGTTATTTTTATGGTTCCTCATGGCTGGGCCGTTGATGCACCAGCGATGTTATTAGCAGCAAAAGGCCAGAAAATGGCGGCAATGTTTCATCACCAAAAGAACCCAGTTGCAGATTATTTATGGAATAAAGCGAGATACCATTTCGGGGGGCGCTTGCATTCAAGAGAAGCGGGTATTAAGCCTTTTATTGCTTCTGTTAGACAAGGATATTGGGGGTTTTATCTTCCAGACCAAGATCATGGTGAGGAGCATAGCGAATTTGTTGATTTTTTTGGTACATATAAGGCAACATTACCTGCAATCGGTAGGTTAATGAAAGTTTGTAAAGCGAAAGTTGTGCCACTATTTCCCGTTTATGACCATAAAACGCATCAATTGCATATTTTTATCCGTGAACCAATGGATGATATCGATGGTAAGGACGATAAGTATATTGCACGAAGAATGAATGAGGAGCTGGAATATCTGGTTTCCCCGAACTTAGAACAATACACATGGATACTAAAGCTATTAAAAACGCGAAAAGAGGGAGAAATAGAACCTTATCAGCGAAAAGATCTTTACCGTTAGTGTCCAGATCTACAGAATAATTTTTGAGCCATTACCTTTTGAGTAATGGCTTTTTTTTGTCTAAAAGTGTGCTCATCATAGAAATATACACTTAATACCCATAATTTTGAAAAGCTGGGTACCATTATTAATGGTGTATAGTTATTTAATTTATTTTTATATTTCTTGGTTTTATTATTAGGCTGTTTTTAGTTACTTGTATTGATCTTTTCGAGAGTATAAGAGAACTGATAGCTTTACATAAAAAAATATCCCCTATTAAAAATGATTATCGATATATCAAAATAAATAACTTAAAAACTTTTAAATATATGAGTAAATAAGGAATGGTATGTAAAAGTATTTATTAACGATAAATAAAATATATCTCCCAGGTTAATAATTTGGAGACTCTATGGTTAAAACCCGAACTACGCTAGACCAATGGATAACCCTACAAGCGGTGGTTGACTACGGTGGTTTTGCTCAAGCAGCTGAAATCTTGCATAGAACACAATCATCAATTAGTTATACCATCAGTAAATTAGAGCAAACGTTAGAAATTGAAATATTTTCTTTAGAAAAACGTCGTGCAGTATTAACTAAACAAGGAGAACAGTTATTAGCGTTATCAAGAGAAGTAACAAATAAAGCGATTTCATTAGAAGAGGTTGCCAAGTCATTAAATTATGAGGGAAATAATAAAATTAATATAGTTATAGATTCGCTATATCAAAGTGATGAAATACTTAAAAAAATTGGAGAGCTAAGCTGCTCTAGAAAGGATTATGATATTGATCTTAAGAAGATTTCACTAAGAAAATCAGATGTTTTTACAATTAAAAATTATGATTTACTAATTACTCATCATTACATTGAGTCGTTAAATCCCATATTTCTTGAACAGGTTGAAGCGGTGCTTGTAACCAACCCAAATCATAAGCTGCAACATTGTTCAGTTGACAATATACTGAAAATAATGGAAAAAACAGCCTCAATTTCTTTGAAGCTTACAGGTATGAATGGGATCAAAAGCATCCAAACTATCCATATTTCTAATGTGGAATTAGCAATTAAATTAGCCGAAAATTCGGTTGGTTATTTATGGTTGCCGAAAAATTTAATCCAGAAAGAATTAAATAATAATTCATTAAAAGAGCTGAAAATAGTAAATAAAAAGTCGTTCTATAATTTTTATATGTATATTAATAAAATCTCAATGGCAAATGAAATTTTAAAAAACTATCTAATTGCTAATAAAAAATCTAAATAAAAGAGCCAGTTCATAAATGATAAAAACAAAGTATTAATATTTTAGATGCAATTTTAAAAAATTCAATGTATCCATTGGTTAACTTAACTAAAGGTAGATGATATATTTCTTCTGAACTAAAAATATGAGTGATTTATTTGTTTATGTAGTAATTAATAATTAAAAATCTATATTATAGGAACTATTATGAGTATTCTAAAAAAATCCCTAACTATAATAGGGGTTACTTTAGCTGTAACATCTACGCCAACTGTTTTTGCTTCAGGTACAATTAACTTTACTGGGGAAATAACTGATATAGCTTGTACAGTTGATAGCAATTCAAAAAATTTAAATGTTGACCTTGGAAAGGTATCAGCTAAAAGTTTAGCCGCACAAGGAGAAGTGGCGGGTTTAAAAAACTTTACTATTAAACTTGTTGATTGTCCAACAAACTCCAAAGTAACTGTACGTTTCGGTGGCACACGTGATACCGCAGACAACGATATTCTTGCAATTAACCAAGCTGTAGGCGTTGCAAATAATGTCGGTGTTGCTTTATTTGAAAAAGATGCAATAACGCAAATTAAGTTGTTTGAAGATTCAAAACAAATTGAATTCGATGGTACAACAGTAGACTTAGACTATGTTGCTCGTTATAAAGCGACTGGTGTAGTAACTGCAGGGCCTGCTAATAGCAGTGCTGTATACAGTATTCAATATCATTAACTAATTGGAGAGTGACAATGGTTACTCTCCTTCTTATTTCAATATAATGGTTGTTTTATGAAAAAAATATTTTTTTCAATCTGTATATGTTTTTTTTCTATAACTAGCACCTCTCAAGCCTCAGGGATTAGTGTAGGTGGAACACGTTTTGTCTATGAAGAAAATAAACGTGAAATTGATATTCCTATTTTCAATAGTGATAAAGAAAAACCTTTTTTAATTCAAAGCTGGGTATCACCATTTGGCGGAGAGGGGAAAGCACCATTTATTGCCATACCACCATTATTTCGTATTGAGCCAGATACAAATGGTTCAGCTAGAATTTCTTATATAGGTGAGCCTATCGGTTCAAATACTGAACAAATTTATTTGCTTAATATCAAATCAATACCACCAAAAAATAATAGTATTGAGAATGAACTACAGATATTCATAAATTCACAGTTTAAATTATTTTTAAGGTCGAAAGATATAGAGCCATTCGACTTTAAAAAAATTTTTTTAGTTGAGAAACCAGATGGGATTATGATTGATAACCAAACTCCATATCACTTATCAATCAAAAATATCCTTGACAATGGCAGGGTTATTGACGGTGCTAGTTTAATATATCCATTCAAAAATGACTATATCATTAAGAAAAAAATAAATAATGGTGACTCAATAGTTGTTCAATTTATCAATGACTATGGCGCTATTATAGAGAAAAAAACCAAATAAGAGTCTCTAAGATGCCAGTTTTTTGTAAAAAAAATACGCTTATGTATTCTAATGTTTTTACTGCGATTAGCTTAATATTTTATATCAATAATACAATTGCTAAAGATATTTTTGATATTAATGCAATTAATTCCGGAATGGAAAACCAAGTCGCAGATATAAATAGTTTAGGCTACCTATCATCTGCGGGAGGACAATTGCCAGGAGATTATTTTGTTGATATCTATATAAATGATAAATTGGTTGATAACAAGAATATAAGGTTTTTATTTGATGATAAAGCTAAAAAATTATCTCCTGAAATAACAAAAAAAATGCTGCTAAACTGGGGTGTGAAAAACTCAGCAAGTGAAAAGTTTTCAGCAAGTGGAGAGGACGAATATTTGAATGACATTAGTAAAATTATTCCTGGTGCTAATTATCAATACAGATTTGAAACCCAACAATTACAAATTAGTATCCCACAAATTGGATTAGAAAATACGAGTAGAGGCTATGTTGAACCAAAGGAATGGGACGATGGAATCACAGCTACATTTGTTAACTACACAGTTCGGTTTAATAAACATTGGTACCAAAATAAGAATAATAGCGATAATTCGTTCTTAGGTTTAAGAAGTGGTATTAATATGGGCGCTTGGCGTTTCCGTAATCATAGTACCTACAGTAAAACGACATATGAAACGAATTGGAATAATCTACAAACTTATGTAGAACGTGATATTCGTAGCTTAAAAAGCCGCTTAACGATTGGTGAAATATCCTCTGATAATGGCGTAATAGAGAGCCCCCCTTATCTTGGAGTGAAGCTAGTATCTGATGAAAGTATGTTACCTCAAAGTGAAAGGGGTTTTGCACCTACAGTGACTGGTCTTGTACAATCAAACGCGATTGTTACTATCAGCCAAAATGGCAACGTGATTTATCAAACCACCGTGCCGCCGGGTAGGTTTGCGATTAATGATTTGTATCCAACGTCATATAGTGGTGATCTTGAGGTCACAATTGAAGAAGCTAATGGCACGGTAAGGTCTTTTATTCAGCCTTTCTCTGCAGTGCCAATGATGCAAAGAGCCGGCACATTAAAATATAGCGTAGATATTGGTAAATATAATGTTGATGGTGCACGACGTAAACCTAATTTTGCGCAAGCATCAGCAATTTACGGCTTGCCATATAACTTATCCGTTTATGGAGGTTTCTTAGTTTCTCAAGACTATCAAGCCTACACAATAGGTGCTGGAGTAAATTTAGGCAAAATTGGCGCGATATCAACAGACATTACAGAAGCATCGGTACAATTGATTGATAAAAAGAGTGCGAAAGGGCAAGCGTATCGAATTCAATATTCGAAATACATTCCAAATACAGGCACTTCTTTTTCTTTGGCGTCATATCGTTACTCAACAAAAAACTATTATGATTTTTCTGATTTGAATAATTATCTTTATAATATGGGGCGAAAAAAACAACAGTTTCAAGTATCAGTCTCTCAGTCACTTGACGAAATCGGTTATTTATCGGTGAATGGTTACCAGCAATATTATTGGGACAAAAGTGGTTCTGATAAAAGTTTAACAATGAGTTTTAGCTCTAATTATAATTCATTGAATTACAGCGTTGCTTATTCTTATATTAAACAAGACTATTCAAAAACAAATGACCAAATGCTGTCATTCAATTTGAGTATTCCTTTTGATTTGGGTCGAAAAAATAATTGGGCTAACTATAGCTATAGTACCAGCAAAAATGGAGATTCGATTAGCTCATTAAGTTTTAATGGTATGCAATTAGTAGATAATAATTTGCAGTATAACCTTACGCAAAGATATAACCATAGCCGTAATGAATTTAGCAGTTCCGTTAGTGCAAACTATATAGTTTCATCAGGAGAATACAGTTTGGGTTATAACTATGACCCTAAATATCATGCTATCGATTTCAGTGCAACGGGAGCACTATTATTGCATTCTGGCGGGTTAACGACCTCTCGTACTATCTATGATTCTGCAGTGCTCGTTAAAGCAGAAGATATAGACAATTTAAAAGTAAATAACGCGCAATCACTTTACACTAATTCGTCAGGTTATGCAGTAATTCCCACAGTGACTCGTTATGAACGAAATAAAATTAGTGTCGATACTGCAACATTAAGTGGCAATAATGATGTTGCGATTAATACAACGACAGTCGTTCCTACTCAAGGTGCGATTGTATTAGCTAATTTCCAAGCAAAACGGGGTGCTAGAGTTTTATTAAAACTCAAGTATGCGGGAAAAGCAATTGCATTTGGTACACAAGTTTCTGTTATGGAAAGTGAGGAACAAGTTACAGGCGGTATTGTTGCAAATGATGGGGAAGTTTATTTAAGTGGCGTTCCAGAGCAAAGCAAGATAATAGTGAAATGGGGCAACGGTAATAATCAACAATGTACAGTTCCACTTTTATTATCATTAGAGAATGAAAAAATTCAGTTTATAGAACGAGTTTGTGAATAGGAGTTATCATGAAAAATTTAGGTCTAAAAATAGGCATTTCGTTCCTTTTATATTCACAATTCGGGGCTGCTGAATTTAGGGCTGAATTTACCAGCCAATTAGTTAATCCGAATAAAACACTTTATGTATCACGAACTTTACCAGTAGGTACTTTTATTGGTTCTATTGATTTAGGAACCCACTCTCCATGGACGTGGTGGAATGTGACGGGTAATACAGAAGTTGGAATTTATGTACCAATCGAACCAGGAAATTCAAGGTATATTCCGGGTATAGGTTATGTTAGAGAAATTAATAGTTCAGGCGTTGGTTATACTTTGCATGGTACAGTAATGAGCCCTTGCTCTGGTTTTGCATATGTTGATGGGGTAAATACGAAAGATGGAAATAATAATAATAGATTTATATGTGGCTCTAATGCATCTTCAGCAACGTATACTGTAAAATTAAGGGCGGATTTTTATAAAGTTGGTAATAATGTTAAAAGCCAAACTTTACCAATATCTAATGCTGCGATGTTGATTTTATTCCACAATGGTTTCATTACTACAGATTTATATGGGAGGTTCGAACCCAAAGTAAATATGGGGCCAATCAATGTTATTTCGAGTGGTTGTGAAGTCAAAAATAAGTCAATAGACGTACTATTCGGTAACGTTAGTAAATTGTCCTTTACAGGTGTTGGTTCAACGAGTTCTGAGAGCAAGCAAAATTTTCAAATTGAATTAGATTGTGACCCTATATCTCCGATAAAAATTACGTTTATTGGAACTCAAGATTCAAGTCAAACACCAGGGGCAATCGCACTTAATAATTTAGCCGATGAAAATACAGCGAAAGGTTATGCCATCCAAGTAAAACACAACGGTATACCCATTAAGCTTAATCAATTAATACCGCTCGCCAATAAAAATGACATAGGGCAATACAACATTCCGTTGGAAGCCGCGTATATCCAAACTCAATCTGCAACGACAGCTGGGAAAGCGAATGGTACGCTACAATTTAACCTACAATATCATTAAATGCTATTTTCTCTGTATTTTACGCAAGTGATGCAGAGCTATACTTTCTTGTGTTAATTCTTTTTTAAGTTAGATAGCGTTTCAATATAAAGGAAAGCCCCCACCCATAGGCGAGGGCTAAAAGATTATTCAACTTCTAGAATACGACAAGTATTCGTGCTACCTACAGTGCCCATTAAGTCACCTTGGGTGACAAGAACCACGTCACCACTCATTAAATAGCCGTTATCACGTAAACGCGTGACAGCTTCATTGGCAGCCGCAATACCATCTGTATGGGTGCTACAGAAAACAGGTGTAACACCACGATAGAGAGAACATTGATTAAGGGTTTTTTCATGACGAGACATGGCAAAAATAGGTAAACCAGAGCTGATCCGAGACATCATACGAGCAGTACGGCCAGACTCAGTCATTGCTATGATAGCTTTAACCCCTTTAAGATGGTTAGCAGCATACATTGTTGACATTGCAATTGCTTCTTCAGGGCTATTAAACTCCGCATCTAAACGGTGTTTAGACACATTTAGGCCCGGCATTTTTTCTGCGCCAAAACAAACCTGCGCCATCGCGGCTACCGTTTCTGCTGGGTACTGGCCTGCAGCAGTTTCAGCAGAAAGCATAACGGCATCAGTACCATCCAACACCGCATTCGCAACGTCCATGACTTCGGCTCGCGTTGGCATAGGGTTAGTGATCATCGATTCCATCATTTGTGTTGCGGTTATAACAACACGGTTTAATTGGCGAGAGCGGCGGATCAATTTTTTCTGGACAGCGACTAATTCAGGGTCGCCAATTTCCACTCCGAGGTCACCACGAGCAACCATAACGACATCAGAAGCGAGAATAACTTCATCCATCACTTCATCATTGGCAACGGCTTCTGCACGTTCTACTTTAGCAACAATTTGGCATTCACAGCCCGCATCACGAGCTAATCGGCGTGCATAATCTAAATCTTCACCTGAGCGAGGGAATGAAACAGCTAAGTAATCAACATTAATTTTTGCAGCAGTTTTTATATCTTCTTTGTCTTTTTCTGTTAATGCTTCAGCTGAAAGACCGCCACCGAGTTTATTAATACCTTTATTGTTAGATAGTTGGCCACCAACAGTAACTTCTGTAAATACCTGTAACCCTTTGACTTCAAGGACTTTCAATTGTACTCGACCATCATCAAGAAGCAAAATATCACCTGGAACGACATCGGCAGGTAAGCCTTTATAGTCGATACCTACTTTCTCTTGGCAGCCTTCACCTTTACCTAAATTGGCATCAAGAATGAATTTATCGCCAATATTTAGGAAAACTTTACCATCTTTAAAAGTGGAAACACGAATTTTAGGACCTTGCAAATCACCGAGGATCGCAACGTGACGTCCTAAACGAGCGGCAATCTCACGTACTTTGTTCGCACGTAATAGATGGTCTTCTGGAGTTCCGTGGGAGAAGTTAAGGCGAACAACGTTGGCGCCAGCGTTGATAATTTTTTCAAGGTTATTATCGCGATCTGTAGCTGGACCAAGAGTTGTAACAATTTTAGTTCTTCTAAGCCGTCTAGACATGTATTACTCCGTTGACCTGTAATGGTGTTGATAAAAGAGTGAAACCATTTCACTCCATTTCGAAACCTGTTTACTGCAAATAGGGATGCTGACACGAGCACAGCTATTATATACAGCCAATTTCTTAATGCTATCAGGTCTGTAAAACTATTAAAGCCTGAAAAGCAAAGAAAAGCATTTATACAGCCAATTTATTGCCTTTAGATGCTATCAAACCGCGAATCACGTAATGCTTCTTTGACGCGCTTCAAGTTATCTCTAAATTTTTCACCTCTTCTTAACGTAAAACCCGTTGTTAGTACATCAATGACAGCGAGCTGCGCCATTCTTGATACCATTGGCATATAGATATCAGTATCTTCAGGAACATCAATAATGATAGATAAGGAAGCGGCTTGAGAGAGAGGTGAGTTTTCTGAGGTAATTGCAATTATAGTCGCGTCATTTTCCCGTGCTAAACGTGCCATATCAACTAATGCTTTGGTTCTTCCTGTATGGGAAATGAGCACAATAACATCTCCTTCATTACTATTGATACAGCTCATACGTTGCATGACAATATCATCGAAGTATATGACAGGAATATTAAAGCGGAAAAACTTATTCATTGCGTCGTGCGCGACAGCTGCAGAGGCGCCAAAGCCAAAAAAACTGATTTTCCGAGCTTGAGTTAATAAATCAACAGCACGATTAATTGCACTGATATCTAATGTGTGTTTTACATTATCTAATCCAGCCATAGCAGATTCAAAAATCTTATGAGTATAGGTATTTACTGTATCGGTTTCTTCTATATGGCGGTTAATATAGGGGGTGCCGTTGGCTAAGTTTTGTGCTAATCGTAATTTAAAATCAGGGAATCCTTTCGTATCCATTTTTCGACAAAATCGGTTTACTGTTGGCTCGCTAACATCAGCTAATTGCGCGAGTGTGGCGATACTAAGATGAATGGCATTTTGTGGCATACCTAGAATAACCTCAGCCACCTTTTTTTCTGATTTACTTAAAAAATCGAGACTTGTCTTCATTTGTTCTAAAATATTCATATAGCAAAAGCGCCTATTTCATCGAAAGGAGAAATTTTTGAGTCATCACGTTATCCTATTATTGATTTTAAATTTCTTGCTGTGATGTCGTAATAGAGAGTGAAAATATACTATGTATGATATGTAAGCTATCTGAATACAGGTGATAAGTAGCAGCTTTTTATGAAACTTTGACCCGTATCTAATTTTCAGAATAGTAAACATCCTACTTATTTTGTTATTTTTTTACGGAAGCTGTCTCCATTCAGTTAAATCGCATCTTTTTAATACACTAAAAATTATTCAGTGTGTAACATAAGATTAAACAGACAATATGTTGTTTTTTTCATCATAAAAACTGTGATCGGTATCATGAACATTTACTGGGCACTAGCAACAGGGTACATTAGCGGAATTAGGGCTAATTTTAACAAAATTACAATAAGGCCTATCCTAGTTAGGTCTTACATTCCGCAAATTGAGGAGAACCAATATGGCGGTACATAATGCTGCTCAAGCTTGTGACTTAATTATTTTTGGCACCAAGGGAGACCTCGCTCGTCGTAAGCTGCTGCCATCGCTTTATCAGTTAGAAAAAGCAGGTTACATTCATCCAGACACGCGCATTATTGGTGTTGGTCGTGCTGAATGGAGTCAAGATGATTATGTCCACTTTGTCAAAGAAGCGTTAGATAAGTTCTTAAAAGAAGATCTCGATTCAGCATTGTGGGAAAAACTAAGCGCTCGCTTGGATTTTTGTAACTTAGACGTTAACCAGACTGAAAGTTTTGTGCGTTTAGCTGAAATGTTAAAACAAGATGCACAACCCGCTATCCATTACTTTGCTATGCCACCGAGTACTTTTGGTGCTATGTGTCAAGGGTTGGGTCATGCTAAATTAAATAAAAAGCCAAATCGCGTTGTCATGGAAAAACCACTGGGAACGGATTTAGCGTCGTCACAAGAAATTAATAATGAAGTGGCTAAGTATTTTGATGAAAGCCAAGTCTATCGTATTGACCACTATCTTGGTAAAGAAACCGTTTTAAACTTACTCGCATTGCGTTTTGCAAACTCGTTATTTATCAATAACTGGGACAACCGCACTATTGATCATGTCCAAATCACGGTTGCAGAAGAAGTAGGAATCGAAGGTCGTTGGGGATATTTCGACCAAGCAGGCCAAATGCGTGATATGGTACAAAACCACTTATTGCAAATCTTAACGATGATTGCCATGTCACCACCGGCAGATTTAACCACTGACCGTATTCGCGATGAAAAAGTGAAAGTCTTACGTTCTTTACGTCGTATCGACCATACAAATGTGCGTGAAAAGGCAGTACGAGGGCAATATACCTCTGGTTTTGTTCAAGGTAAAAAAGTCCCTGGATATTTAGAAGAAGAGGGTGCGAACAAGCAAAGTATGACCGAGTCATTCGTTGCTTTGCGTGTTGATATCGATGATTGGCGTTGGGCAGGTGTACCTTTCTATTTACGTACGGGTAAGCGCCTACCTGCAAAATGTTCTGAAGTTGTTGTTTATTTTAAAAAACCAGCATTGAATATTTTCTCTGAAAGTTATCAAGACCTGCCTCAGAATAAATTAACTATTCGTTTGCAGCCAGACGAAGGGATTGATATTGAAATTATGAATAAGGCACCAGGCCTTGATCATAAACACCGTTTACAAACCACTAAATTGGATTTAAGTTTCTCTGAAACTTTCAACCAGACTCACCTTGCAGATGCTTATGAGCGTTTATTACTTGAAGCCATGCGTGGCATTCAAGCACTGTTTGTTCGCCGCGATGAAGTAGAAGAAGCATGGAAATTTGTTGATTCTATTATAGATGCATGGGCAATGGACAATGAAGCGCCTAAGCCATATCAAGCAGGGACTTGGGGGCCGATTGCATCTGTTGCGATGATCGCACGCGATGGCCGTTCATGGAATGAGTTTGAATAATATTATCAATATTTGAAATATTAGGTAGTATATTGACTAAAATGGCGGGGTAATCCCGCCATTTATCTATGCTTATCATATTGTTAGGTATAGCTACATAGGATATTAAAGGATTAATTCGCTACGTCCTGTCGCTGCCATATGAATAATCGCTTGCTCGATGCGTAAACATGCCATTTTAGCGGCATCAGGAACGGATAGTCCCGCTAATAACTGAGCGGTGAGTTCAGCGCCAAATAAATCCCCCGTTCCTTTTGGTGTGACAGGGTAACGTTTGTGGCGGATTACGGCCACGTTATCTTGGGTAACACAAACGACTTCAATGTTGTCGTCATCAGGCTGGAAAGCACTTGTGATGATTACCCACTGTGTATTTCCCTTTAATAAGCTACGGGCTGCAGCCGTAGCATCATCCAAGTTATGGACTTGTTTGCCACTTAACGTCATGAGCTCGAATTTGTTTGGAATAATACCTGTAGCTAAAGGAATGACTTTATCGCGGTATACCTCGGCAATTTCGGGTGGAATATAAAAACCGCTGTCTTCATCTCCCATGACTGGGTCAACAATAACCGGTAGTGCCGTTCTTTCTTTACGAACTAGAGTTAACCAGTTTGCTAAGTCTTGGGCTTTTTCTGGGGAACCTAGATAACCAGTCAAAATAGCTCTCACAGAATTTAAGCTACCCCGCTCAACAAAACCGTTTAAATAACCACGAAACCACTCACCAGGCAACTCACCACCATAGCAAGTTGTATAATGAGGCGTATTACTGAGTACTACAGTAGGTACTGCCGCAACACGTAAACCTTGTTTTGTCAGGGCTGGAACGGCAATACTATTTCCAACACTGCCATAAATAACTTGCGACTGAATTGAAACAACATCATAAGGTAATGGTGTTGCATCAGTGGAATTTTGGAAACTATTGGAGGTAAGGCTAAAGGCGTTCATGGCTCTCTCTTCGGCATATTACAATCATATAGCTACTATAAGAAGCTTGTTCAATCAGGTTGTCAATGCTAAAAATCGAATAGCTTAATTAAGGCGTGATGAGAGTATAAAAAGTGGAAAAAAGAGATTTTTTTATAAAATAATTCCAGTGAAAAATTTATCATCATCGCTTGTTTATTCGCGCAATAGTTGATAGCTCAAGGGTTGATTAGCATATTAATGAATAGTTATGCATATTTTTATTCAATGCAAAAAATGTTTATATTCATTGACTTAATAAATTTGGCATGTTAAAAATAAACTGAAATTAACTATCAACATGAGGGTTCGGAGTAAATTGGGTAGATGTCTACCTGATGAAAAGAATAAGATATCATGCTTAGCTCAACTAGCGGCAAGATCAGCAAGTCCCAAAAAAGAACGACACACAGGCTTTTCCTTTCAGCTATCCTTTCCAGTGAACACTACTGGTGTGGTGCATTATAGCGTCTCTCTCGATTATTCATTTCGCTGAATAAACTCAGCAACACGTTGTTATTTATTTGAATTTTCAACAACTACGCAATAGTAATCTGTATTTTTTATCTGTACAAAAAATAGACTATTACGTGGCTGTATATAGAGAGATATTATAATGATTTACTGGATATTTTTAGTATTAGCTATCGTAACTGAAGTTATCGGTACACTATCAATGAAACATGCCAGCGTCAGTGGTGATTTTACTGGTATGGTCGTGATGTATGTGATGATAGCAACATCATACATTTTACTTGCTGTTGCAGTTAAAAAAGTGGCATTAGGTGTCGCCTATGCACTATGGGAAGGTATCGGTATCCTTTTTATCACAACATTTAGTGTCATGTGGTTTGGAGAAACGCTATCACCGATGAAAATTGGGGGGTTAGTATTACTGATCACCGGTATTGGACTGATTAAATCAGGCACCAAGAAAACCACCGTTCGTCAATCTGCACAAAAAGTAAAACAAGTTACACAAAACGCGGTCAATGCAGCCAAAACAAATGCTTTAGTTGGACGCGAAGCTAAGTCGGAGGCGTAATATGGCCAGTCATTTTGAATGGTGGCATGCTGCGTTTTTGATCCTAGCAGTCATATTAGAAATCGCAGCCAACATTTTGTTAAAAATGTCGAATGGGTTTAAACGATACTGGATAGGTATTCTTTCTCTAATTGCGGTACTCGGAGCTTTCAGTGCATTAGCGCAAGCAGTAAAAGGAATTGAACTTTCAATTGCCTATGCATTATGGGGAGCATTCGGGATTATCGCGACAGTAGCAGCAGGTTGGATACTTTTCAATCAACGGCTAAATTATAAAGGCTGGGGAGGGATTGTGTTATTGCTACTAGGAATGGTTCTCATCAAGATGTCGTAATGCTCGTCATATTTTGCACTGTCGCGTTGTTGGCTGCATTCGTTAACCCTAGTCACATACTTATGTATGCTCCAAGGGATTAACTCACTTGCCGCCTAGCGACACTGCAAACTATTTAGAGCATGGATGGGCGCTAATAATTGGCGCCCATTTTTATGCAAAGCAAAACCTGTTTAATCAATCAATTGCTGCAACAATCTTAATTTCAACTTTATATTCTGGCTTCATCAACAATGCTTGGACAGTACAACGAACAGGTGCGCTTCCAGCAACAACCCATGCATCCCATGCTTGGTTCATCCCAGCAAAATCGGCTTTATCAGCGAGGAAAATGGTGGCATCAAGAATTTTACTTTTGTCTGAACCAACACGTTCAAGCATCACATCAATCGCCGCGAGTGTATTTGCTGTTTGGGCAACAATATCAGCGTCAAGATTTTCAGGAACACTGGTGTAGTAAATGACATTATTGTGAATGACAGCTTCAGACCAACGATTATCAGGGTCAATACGTTTGATAGTCATAATTATTCCTTATTATACATGTGGCTCAAGAATAACAGTTTGCAGGCTGGATGAAAATCAGTTGTTCAACGAAGTAATAATTACCTAAGCAGGGTTAAGAAACTCATGGTAAAGTGTGCCCTCATTATTCCTAATAAATAGGTCATGTAGTGCACGACGATTTTTCTGCGGATGGCTTTTTAGCCAGAACAATTCCTGGTTTTCAGCCTCGAGAAGCACAAGTTACGATGTCGAATGCAGTAACCGAGTCGATTGAGCAGCAGCATGTGCTGGTGGCGGAAGCGGGTACTGGAACAGGAAAAACATATGCTTATTTAGTTCCTGCATTGCGTAGTGGAAAAAAAGTCATTGTTTCTACGGGATCAAAAGCCTTACAAGATCAACTGTATCACCGAGACTTACCGACAATTATTGATGCGATGAATTACGCTGGACGGACCGCGTTATTAAAAGGGCGTTCGAATTATTTATGTTTAGAGCGATTAGACCAACAATCCCTCGGTGGTGGTAGTCTTGAACCGGAAATATTGTCTGCTGTTGTGAGGTTACGTAGTTGGTCCATTGAATCTGAGTTAGGTGATACGAGCACTTGTCATGATATTGCGGAGGACAGCCCAGTTTGGCCGTTAGTGACTAGCACCAATGATAATTGTCTTGGAAGTGATTGCCCACGTTATCAAGAATGTTTTGTCTTAAAAGCACGACGTAAAGCTTTAGAAGCGGATATTGTCGTTGTGAATCACCATTTATTTATGGCTGATAGAGTCGTGAAAGACACAGGTTTTGGAGAGTTAATTCCCCAAGCAGAGGTCATGATTTTTGATGAAGCGCACCAAATTCCTGATATAGCCAGCCAATATTTTGGTCAGCAACTAAGTAGTCGCCAATTGCTTGATCTGGCACGCGATATGATTATGGCCTATCGAACTGAGTTAAAAGACCAAGTGCAACTGCAAAAAAGTGCAGATAGGCTCACTCAAAGTACGCTAGATTTCCGGCTCAATTTGGGAGAAAACAGTTTTCGTGGCAATTTACGTGATTTACTAAAGCGCCCTGAAGTACAAAGAGCATTGACATTACTTGATGATTCTCTTGAACTTTGTTACGAAGTGATCAAAACCACTTTGGGCCGTTCACAGAGCTTAGACTCTATTTTTGAGCGTGTTACTATTTACCGAAATCGTTTGAACCGTTTAAAAGATGTGACAATTGCAGGCTACAGCTATTGGTTTGAAAGTTATGGTCGCCATTTTTTACTGGCACTAACGCCATTAACGGTTGCAGATAAATTCAGCGAAATGATCGCAAGTACGCCAGCCAGTTGGGTATTTACATCAGCAACTTTGTCGGTAAATGAAAAACTAAGTCACTTCACTGACCGTTTAGGTCTAGCCACGGCAAAAACGCTATTATTAGCCAGCCCATTTGATTATCAAAGCCAAACTTTATTATGTGTTCCGCGTTTTTTACCCGAACTCAATCAACGAGGCCTCGCACAAAAATTGGCAACCATGCTACGACCTATGATTGAAAAAAATCAGGGACGTTGCTTCTTTTTATGTACATCACACCTGATGATGCGTGAATTGGCCGAGGAATTTAAATCTTCATTGACATTACCGGTTCTAATGCAAGGGGAAAGCAGTAAAAACAAACTGTTATCTCAGTTTATTGCTGCGGGGAATGCTGTTTTAGTTGCCACTAGTAGCTTTTGGGAGGGGGTTGATGTGCGAGGTGATGAATTAACTTGTGTCATTATCGATAAACTCCCATTTACTGCCCCTGATGACCCGCTATTAAGAGCGCGCATCGAAGATTGTGAATTACGGGGTGGAGATCCATTCTCGGATGTCCAATTACCAGATGCAGTTATTACTTTAAAGCAAGGTGTAGGGCGGCTAATTCGAGACACTAGTGATTATGGTGTCATCGTTATTTGTGATAACCGTTTAGTGACTCGCCCTTATGGTGAGGTTTTTTTACGTAGCCTTCCGCCATCACCACGAACAAGAAGTATACAAAAAGCAATTGCATTTCTTGAAGAGAAAAGGCAAGAAGTTAATAGAGTGAGGTAAATCCCACCTTGTTTTTCTGCTATTCCTACGGCCGTTTATGTTAATATAATCGGCATCTTTTAATCAGAAACTATTAATTTGCCGGAGTTTAGGCATGTCGAGTCGTATTCTTGCTGTTGATACAGCAACAGAAGCCTGTTCAGTCGCACTTTGGTGTGAAGGTGACATTATTTCGCGTTTCGCGATTTCTCCTCGAGAGCACACACAAAAAATTTTACCGATGGTTGAGGAAGTTCTTGCAGAAGCTGGGATGGGGTTGAACCAGTTAGATGCATTGGCTTTCGGGCGTGGTCCTGGTAGTTTTACGGGGGTTCGTATTGGTGTTGGTATTGCACAAGGGTTAGCACTAGGGGCTAATTTGCCCATGATTGGCGTTTCCTCTTTAATGACACTTGCTGAAGGCGCCTTTCGTATAATGGGGCATCATCAGGTATTAGTGGCTATTGATGCACGGATGTCAGAAATCTATTGTGCCCAATATCAGCGAACATCCGCAGGCCAATGGTTAGGTGAAGAAACTGAAGCAGTTCTACTTCCCGACGATTTTAAGAGCAAAGTGACAGGGCTTTCAGGGCTGTGGGGTTATGCAGGTACTGGGTGGGAGGCATATCCCTCATTGTTGAATGCATCAATTACATTAGCTAACAGTCATATTACGCTGCCTGATGCGCAAGATATGTTACCCATTGCTGCTCAATTATGGCAACAGGGAAAAGTGGTTGCCGTTGAAAATGTTGAACCTACTTACCTGCGTAATGAAGTTACATGGAAAAAATTGCCTGGTCGTGAATAATACGCAGAAAATTAATTGATGTTGAATTGGCTATATCAGGTGATATGGCCAATTTTTTATATTACACACAAAACAAATCAAATATTGAATAATAAAAATACAAATCGAATCATTCAATAATTTAGGATATTATTAGGTGGTAAGATAATTCTTATGGCTACTTTTAACATATCGTGTTTTGTTTACTAAATGCTATTTAAAATTGTATTACCTGAATTTATAATATCGCTAATCGGAGGTGGTCTATGAATATTGAATTAAACTGCCGTAATGCACTTAAAGGTCTTTTTATTGCAAGCGTATTAGCGCTGACAGGGTGTGTTTCAATACCTGCTTCAATTCAAGGCTCGGTTCAAAACCCAACAGATAACTTAACATCGGTACAAAATGCTCCTGAAATGTATATTGGCCAAGAGGCGCGTTTTGGTGGGAAAGTCCTTGCAGTTGAAAACGAAGCAGCAAGAACACGTTTAGAAATTGCGGTGATGGCATTGAATAAATATGATGCAGCACCAGAGCTTAATTCCCCTTCAATTGGCCGCATTTATGCGTACTTAAATGGTTTTCGTGAGCCAAGTGATTTTACTAACCGTTATATCACTGTGGTGGGGAAAATCACGGGGGAACAGCAAGGGAAAGTAGGGCAAGTTCCTTATAAGTATGTCACGTTAGATGTAACAGGTTTCCAACGCTGGAATGTCGCACAAAGTGTTATGATCCCGCCGTCTGGCCCTTGGGGTTATGGTTATTATGGCGACCCGTATTTTTATAACCACCCATGGGGTTATGGTTATGGGTACGGTTATCCAGGAGGCCCAGTACCCGTACAAACTTATCTAACAGAATAACGATTATTTTTCTTTATTTAAAGGCCCCGATTATTGCGGGGCCTTTTTGTTGTGCATAGAAAACCCCCAGCTAGGCTGGGGGTTCCGTAAAGCTTTCAGCTTTGAATAAT